>JACDDL010000315.1 GCA_013817045.1 Actinomycetota bacterium
ACCACCAGGGTTAACCGTCCGGGCTGCGCAGCGCTCCTCACAGACTCAGTCGGCGGTTCCCAGGTCGTCGGGTTCGCCTGCCCGCTCGAATGCTGCAACCTCTGCGGCCGAGGGAACAAAGGATCCCACTCCCAGAGTCCCCGCTCTCACCGCTTCGATGGTGCTGAGGGCCTTGTTGCCGCCCCCGCGACGACGGCTTGTCTCGCCGAAGCAAGGCCGTCCGGTCTCATCGAGGTCCCTCCCTGCAGAATCGCGATCGGGCCACCACCAGAAACGGCTCGAAGGGAGCCAGCGGTTTTCCACGCGCAGATCGAAGTGGTTATGCGATGCAGACGAGTAGCAACCTATGCCCTGTACCTGGCTGTTCTTGGCGAGCCCACGGGCGCGGCGGTTGCCGATACCGGCAATTCGATTGTCTGCCGCTGTACCGTACATGTGCTGCGATGCGCTCGCCCCCCCGATGCAGTCATTGTAGGTGACGCTTCTGAACCCGGAATTGATACCGACGGGATTGGCTCCGCCTTTTGCGCGCACGGCCTCTAGACGCCACATCATCCGGCGAACATTGCTCTTCACGCGAGTGAACGAGATGGCGCCTCCTCGAAATGTTCCCGCATAGGCATTTGCCTGTGCCCCGCAGGAAGAGTTGGCGCGTTGTGCGAACTCTTTCCAGTCGAAGTGGCGCGTCGAACCATCTCGGCTTTTCAAGCGACGGAAGATCTTGAAGACGCCGTTACCGGCAACCCCGTTGGGCTTCAGTCCATAGTGGTTCTGAAAATGACGCACTGCCACCAACGTTCGATAGCCAAAGTAGTTGTTTACCGGAAGCTGCGACTGATTGCGGTGCGAGAACCATCCCGCAACGCGAACCTCGAGAGCCTTGACGTCCGCCCCGCGATCGCGTCTGTGCAGGGAACGGTCGAACTTGCGCGCAAACGCAGCCGGCTGCAGGCCGGCCAAGCCCACCAGCAAGCACATCAGGGCGACCCATGTGCGCACGTGAGCAGACGTCCTCATTCTCATGGGTGAGTATTTCGACAGGTGCACGGCAACGCTTTAGAAAAGAAATCCAAGACGTTGGCTGTGCGGCGCGCCGAGACCGGGCGGCTCTGGCATCATCTCTGTGGTGAGCACACATCGCGATGATCATCTTTCCGAGAAGCTCCGGCTACTGCCGGGAGTCGACCATGTAATGGAGGCTCTCGACGACCACATCCCTGCGAGCACCCGCGCCCATGCCGCTCGAGAAGCAATTTCGACAGCGCGGTCGGCCGTGCAGTCGGGGGCCGGGCGGTACTCGTTCGAAGAGATCGTCACGCTCGCCGAGTCGCATGCTGCAGCTCTTGGTCGGACCCTGCTCAAACCCGTCATCAACGCTACGGGGGTCCTCATCCACACCAATCTGGGGCGTGCCCCCCTGGGAAAGGCGCAGTTGGACGCCGTGGTCACGGTGGCGAGCGGTTACTCGAATCTCGAGTACGACCTCACAGAAGGCCAACGCGGGAGCCGCTACTCCCACGCAACTACGCTCCTGAAGACACTGACCGGGGCGGAGTCCGCACTCGTCGTAAACAACAATGCCGGGGCAGTGATGCTGGTACTGGGGGCGTTATGCGGCGGGCGAGAGGTGGTAATCAGCAGGGGGGAGCTCGTCGAGATCGGAGGGGAGTTCAGGATCCCAGATGTGATCTCGGCCAGCGGCGCGCGCTTGGTCGAGGTCGGAACAACCAACCGCACCCGCGTCGCCGACTATAGGAACGCCGTTTCTGACCAAACGGCTGCCTTCGTGAAGGTACATCCGGCCAATTTCCGGATTCAGGGCTTCACTGCATCGGTTGAAGCCAAGGACCTCGCGCGCCTGGCGCGATCACTGGACCTCCCCCTCATCTATGACCTCGGATCCGGGTTGCTGGCGGCTCCCGGCGCACCGGATTGGGTCCGAGGTGAACCTCCGGTGATCACTGCCTTGACAGATGGTGCCGACCTTGTCACGTTCTCGTGTGACAAGCTCCTGGGTGGTCCACAGGCCGGCGTAATCGCCGGACGCTCCGATCTGATTGTCAAGATCTCCAGACACCCGTTGTTGCGCGCACTCCGCGTGGACAAGCTCGCCCTCGCGGCGCTCGAGGCAACTCTGATCGTCTACCTCGAAGGCGACGCATCCGCACTTCCTTTGTGGAACATGGCATTGACGTCACCCATCGAGCTAGAGGATCGAGCCCGGCGAATCATCGCTTCCGTGACGAAGAGGCTGGGCCGGGTCGACCTGAAGATGGAAAGCGTCGCCTCCAAATCCGTCTTCGGCGGTGGATCGCTCCCCGGCACCGAACTGAGCTCACGGGCAATCTCCATTGGCGATGCTGGACGGAGCACGGCAGAGATCGAACGATCCCTGCGCCACGGCGAACCGGCTGTAGTTGCGCGCATCGAGAACGACATGGTGTTGCTGGATCTGCGAACGGTGGCGCGTGAGCAGGATGCCGCGCTCGAGGCGGCCCTCTCCGCAATCCTGGCGGGTTGACGTCCGGTCAGCTAGAGGTCAATGGGGTCGCGTCGAAGTTCGCACACAGCTCTTCTATCGACTTGAATGCGATGACTGCGCCGGCATCCATTAGCTCCTGCTCCGAGAATCCTCCGGTCATCAAAGCGACCGTGGGGACGTCCACCTTCTTTGCCGCCTCTATGTCGTAGGGCGTGTCTCCGATGAGCACCGCTCTGTCGGTACCTGCCTTCTCGAGAGCAGCCTTGATGAGATCTGGCTCCGGCTTCGTCGCTTCGACGTCGGCCGAGGT
>JACDDL010000109.1 GCA_013817045.1 Actinomycetota bacterium
AACAGACAAGACGATGCGCCACCTGCCGGGCTTCGTGTCGGCGAGCATCCACCAGAGCCTCGATGCACGGCGAGTGGCGAACTACGCTCAGTGGCGGAGTACCGAGGACTTCAAGCGCATGCTCCAGAACCCCGAGGCACAGGATCACATGAACCGCGCGACGAAGGTGGCCAGCGCCGAGCCCAATCTGTATCACGTGGTTTCGGTCCACGAGTAGCAGCAGCTCCTCAACCGGGCACGAAGGAGAACCTCACCTTGCGCTGTGGGTTGTCGCGGTTGAGGTCGACCAGCACGATGCTCTGCCACGTTCCCAGGGCGAGTGAGCCGTCCACCACCGGAAGCACAACCGACGGCGACACAAACGCCGGCAACACGTGATCTGCGCCGTGTCCGGGGGAGCCGTGCTGATGGACGTAGCGCGCGTCGCGGGGCAGGGCTCTGTCCAATGCCGCTGCCAGGTCCTCCTCCGAACCCGATCCGGTTTCGATCAGCGCCAGGCCCGCGGTTGCGTGCGCGACGAAGACGTTGACCAAGCCGTCACCTTCCTGCTCGGCCACAAAGGCACCTATGTCACCGGTGAGATCGGTAAAGCGATTCGACGATGTGTCCACCGACTGCACTTTCGATTTCATTTGAATCCTCCCAGAGAATCTGTGTATCTCGCCGCAGGTTAACGGGGCGGCCGCCTCAGGGCGCGGCCCTTGATCCGCTCCCACACATAGCGCTCGGCCGGGTCGAGCCCCATCACTCGGAGGGCCAACAGGTACACGGCCGCCGCGAGCGCGATGCCCGGGAGATCGATGAGCACACCCTCTCCGGGAACCAACCTCCAGACGAGTGACACCCCCATGGCAAGAAGGGTTGCGCCGACCGGCTTGAGGAACGAGCGTCCGAAGGGTTGCACGCCCACGAGCAGCTTAGCTTCGATCACGCGCACCGAGTTTATGAGCACGGTAACGGTTGCGTCTACAACGGCCATCCCTATTGCACCGTAACTCGGCACGATGAGGAAGGCGAGTCCGACATACAGGCCGACGGCAACGATGGAGTTGATGAAATTGACTCCGGGTCGCCCCGTCATGGAGATCACGTAGCCGGTGGGTCCTGTGCCGGTGTAAAAGACATTGCCGATCGCGAGAATGACCACCAGAGGCGCTGCATCGAGCGCGCTCGAGTTGAAGATGCGCAGGAATAGCTCCGGATAGATCATCAGGAGGCCGAACACCGGAAAAGAGAACGTCGCAACCCATCTGGTGATTGTCTGATAGAGAGATTCGAGGCGCTCGATCTCCCCCTTGGCGTAAAGATCGGAAACAACCGGCGCCCAGATATTCACTATCCCGCTCAAGAAGACACCGCCCGGCCCTTGCAGAGCCAGCGCAATCGCAAAAAGGCCCACAGGCACATTGCTCTCGGTGAATAGCTTCAGTACGACGATGCCGAGACCAAGCGCCTGCACGTTGAACAACGACGCTCCCAGCTGCGGCAGAGCGAATCTGATCATGGGCCGGGCGATGGGCCGGCGATCCGCAACTCGTTCTTCGGCGCTGAGCATCCGCCGGTAGTAGTAGGCGCCGGCCAGCACTCCAATTCCCATCGAGAGACTGAGGGTTACGACTGCGCCGGTGACGGCGAACCCCGCGAGCAGAACACCGACACCTATCAGAAAACGCGCCGTCGGCTGGACGATGTTGCCGACGATCACCGAAGGCACCATCGTCTTGTAGGCCTGCGTGCAGTAACGCAGCACCTGCAAGAGCGCAAACAAGGGCACATAAGCTGCGCCGACCCGCAGGAGGTAGGCGAGCTGCTCGCGTTTCTCCGGCGAAGCGTAAAAGGGCAACGACAGGATGTCTGCCCCCACGATCAGGACGACAACGACAATGGCGGAGGCGACCGTCGCGCCCCACAAACCGACGCGCCCGGCACTGCGCGCTCCGCTGGGGTCTTCGACGGCGCGCGCCGCAGAGATGAAGTGCATCGAAGAGTAGTTGAAGCCGCCCAGTCCCACAATGCCTGCAATCGCAAGAACCTGAGTGACGAACCTGTAGAGGCCGAAGCCCGCGATACCCAGGAACCCGGGTCGGGAGGCCACCACGCTGAACAGGAACGCCAACCCGCGCTGGGAGATCTGTCCGGCGATCTGGACCGCTCCCCCGCGGGCGACGGTCGCCACCTCGGCTGCGGTTTTGGACGACAGGCTCGCTCCGTCGAGCGGGTCGTCGGCCTGAGTCACACCGAGGCTGAGGAGCGGCCGCCCCGGCCGGTGGGGCCTGAGAGGCTCATGGGCGCGCCGACGCCCTGCCTGCCGCCACCGTTCCGAGCACCGCGGCAAGTACGATCGCACCGGCAAGCGACGCCGCCGCAACCGTACCCGAGAAGGGCCCGCGCACAACCGCGAGCGCCGCAATCCCGGCCAGCGTCACCAGGGAGAGCCCGAGCGCCGGGGCCATTGCGATCCCCTCCGCCCACGAGGCCCCCGGCCAGCACCACCGCAGCAGGAAGACGCCGGGGAGGATCAGGAGGGCGAGCCCGCCCAGGACGCGAAGTAGGTGCAGCACACCGGAGACACCGCCTGCCGCAGCGGCCTCACCGGCAGCCTCCCCAGGGAGTTGTGAGCCTGAAGAGGTCAGCCTTCCATCGTGGAGGTACCAGACCTCGGTGTCCCCGGTGTCCGGGCCCTCCGCCTCCCCCGAGGCCACCTCGGCGTTGGCCCCGGCCGGATTGAAGGTGCTCGCGACGACGACGATCGGGCTCTTGCCGGAGCTCCGGATGCCCTCCCGGGCGTCGTCCAACAGCGCCGGTGACACGCGATCGTAGGTCGCGTCTCCCGTAGTCGTGGGCTTGCCCGCCAGGTAGTTCTCGAGGGAGCCGAGGTAGAGGTAAGCCTGGTCGATCTGCCCCGGCGGGAGTCCGTAGCGCGACGTGTTCCCCGACAGCTTCGTATGTCCCCAGATCTGCGGCGACGGCTCGTCGTCGATGACGAACACCACCGGACGGTCTTCGTCTGTCCCCTCCAACCCGGCCTGCAATGTGTCCAGGTCGGCGCGCTCGTCGGCCGAGAGCCAGCCTCCTTGCGGCTTGTTCCACCCCGAGACATCGAACCCGGTCTTGAAATTGTAGGCGATCACCGCAATGACCAACCCCATACCGGCGACGGCGATCAGGCGCCCGGCGCCTCCACCGTCTCCGGCGCCCAGGGCCGCTCGGGCAACGAAGTACGCGCCGATCCCCACCAGCAGCACCCAGGACAACGTCGTGTTGAAGAAGCGGTAGTAGGGAAAGGTCAAGCCGGCGAGGAAACCGAACACACCGGCGAGCGGAGCGAGCCACACGATCGAGATACGCGCGAGGTCGCCCTGGGCGGCCCTTCGCGCCATCACAACCAACCCGACGACGCCGATGAGGAACAGGGGCCCGTTGAGCACGGGATTCATCGCCGCAACCCAGCCCCTCAGGCGTTCTAGGAAGAAGGCGCTGTCGTAGGGAGGCGGGAGGGCTGCAGCGGACAGAGAAGCCGGCTGGCCCCAGATACCGGCGGTCCAGATGCCCAGGGTCAGCACCGCAGACACGAACGCCGCCAGGAGCATCGGACCGTCCGCCCTGATCACCGCCCTCAAGTTGCCGCGTCCGGCAATGAGGCTCACCACGGCCATGGCGCCCAGTGTGAGACAGAAGATAACCAGCGTGGTGGGGTGGGTGAAGCCGGTAAGCACGAGCAGTCCGCACAACGTGATCCCCGCCGCCCAGGAGCGGCGCGCCAGCGTCAGCAAAGGCAACGCCGCGGCCAGGAAGAACAGGGTCAGAAGGTTGTCGAGATAACCGACGAAAGGCGGAGTCAGCAGGAGCGCGCCGGTGGCGAAGGCGACCAGATGCCAGGCCAGGGGATCTCGGAAATGCTGATAGGCGAACGCCGCCAGCAACAGCGAGGTCAGCACGGGCAGCCCGACCATCAGCAGAACCGTCATCTGCAGCGAGGCCACCCCGGCAACCTGTCGCAGGAACGCCCCCATAACGGCAGCGGATACCCGGTAGCCGCCGGCGAACATGTCGAAGGCGCCCTCTATCTGAATGAGCTTGACGGGCTCTTCGGACAACAGCACCTCCGTCCGCCACGTGTAGTAGGCGGGGTCCTTGGTCGGTGCAACGCGACCCGAGTCGGCGACAAAGGTCCAGCCATAAAGTGCCAGCAGGATGGCGACGGTGGCCACGTACGCCAGTGGATGGCCCAGCACACGATCGAGAACAGGCGGACGGGCGAAGAAGGTGTCGTTGCGCGCGCGATTGGTCAAGGTCGTGGCGGTCATCCGACGGTGATCTTACCTGTGCGCACGTCGGCCTCCTAGGTTTTGCAGCTCAGCCCGGGCAGCAAGCGGGACGGGATCGACATGGCGAACAACTTGTCGTCGGGTTCGAACTCACCGGCGCCCAGGAGCTTCGTGTCGGGCCGGATGGTGTTGTCCGTCACCCGGTAGGTCGCCAGGAAGTCGGCAACCTCGCCGACGGAGACGCCCCGCTCCTCCATGACGTCGTCGAACAGGAACACCTCGGTCGGCCACACGGCGCGCGTAATCGGACCGAAGCGTGCGTCGATGTCGGCGGCGATCTCGCCGGGGTCTATCCCGTAGCCTCCGATGTCGGCGGCATCGGGTTGCTGGCCATGGTCGGCGGTCATCACCACCGCCCAGTTCCCCCTGCCGACGATCCTGTCGAGCGATTCGAAGATGACGCCGAGTTGGCCGTCAGTGGCAACGATCGAATCGTGGACCTCCTCCGATGCCATGTTGAAGTAGTGGCCCACCCGGTCTATTTGCTTGTAGTTGGTGAACAGGAGGTCGGTGAGCCGGTCGTCCCCGTAGCCCTCCTGTTCGATGAGGTTCAGCATCGCCCTGGTGTGGTAGGCGATGAACGCCGGGGTCTCCTCCCAGTGCTCCCGGTTGTCCTCGTCCAGCCAGGCGTGCTCGCCCCACGCGCCGTCCTTCTCCCCGTCGGCCGCATCGAGGCGATCGAGGTCGGCCTGCAATCCCTGAGTGTCCACCAGCGCGGCGGGGAGCCGGTAATGGTCCTCGTTGGTGATCCACTCATTGGTTTCGATGTTCAACCAGACGGCATCGTCCCTGTCCCCGCCGGGTTTCTCGGCGCCCTTGCCGATCATGCCGAGGTGCCACGGTTCGTAGCCCACCATCCCGACCAGCGGCCGGTTGTCGTTGGCCTCGTCCCAGTGCTCGGCGAGAGTGGGTACCTCGAGAAAGCGAGACGACTCGCCCTTCAGGAACGCGTCGACCACCGTGCCCTCCTCATCGCGCACCGGGATGCCCGTGATGCCGTGCTCGTCCGGGTAGACGCCGGTGCCCAGAGTTGTGTGGACCGAGGGGGTGACCGAGGGGGAGGAGCCGACGGTCGCATTGGCGTACAGGGTCCCCTCCTCCATCATCGTCTTGAGCACCGGCCAGTCCTCCGGCCACTGATCGAGCGCATTCCAACCCCCGCCGTCCCAGACGATGGTGAGGATGAGACGCGGCCGGTCATCCGGGAGAACCGCCTTGGGCGACACCACCTCGCGCATCGGCTTGCCGTCCGAACGAATCGATCCGCCCATGATCCGGGCGAGGGTCGGAGCGATGTCTGCTGTCGTCACCGGCCGGTCGATCGCGCCGCGCGCAGGAAGCACTCCGGGGCCGTAGAAGACGATGGGAATGCGCTGCAGGTAGGGCCAGGGGCCCGAGTGACTCCAACCTCCGGCGCCGCTCGCGAGATAGGCGGGCGTCACCGGGAGCACCGAGACCTGGCCCGAGCGCTCCGGCTGGTAGCCACGAACGGTCCGGGTGAGCCAGGACCGAGGCAGAGCGCACGCCTGGCGAGTGGCCGACGGCGCCTCTTCCTTGGTCCGGAAAAAAGTCGAACCCGCCACCGCTGCTGCAGTCAGGGCCACGACCGCGGCGATCACGAGCAGGGCGATCCGGCGATCACGTCCCCGCGCGCCGAAACGCGATGTCAAAGCTGCGACCTGCCCCCGGACTCAGCGGTAAGAGGCGTGCCCAGCAGACCGGCGCGCCGAAACCACATCCCGATCGCGGCGACCCCGATTAGAAAAGCGACACCCATGGCGGATATGAGCACCGGCCCGAGGCCGTCCCACAAGAGCTTCATGATTGCGGCAGCCACCACCCATGCGAGGTTGTAGGCGATGTCGTACAGGGAAAAGGCGCGGCCTCTGAAGTTGTCCCCCAGGGCCTCCTGCACCATTGTGTCCAGCGAGATCTTGCCCAGGAAGAAGCCGAACCCGAGGCAGAAAGTCAACAGCCCAAGTGTGAGCGGGAGCTCGAGGGCGCCGAGGACCGCAACCGCGGCTCCTGCGAGCGCACTTGCACCGAGCACGAGCTGCGCCGTGGTCGGCACACGCTCGCTGAGCCGGTTGGCCATCATGAAACCGAGCGCGGCGCCGGCTGCACCGGCCCCCCCGGTAATCAGCAGCACCCCGAGGTCATCGTTGGCGAGAAGGTCTCGCGAAACAAAGCCAATCCCCACGATGGAGAAGCTCCACAACAGACGCAGCCAGAAGTAGGTCGTGATCGATGCGGCGGCCTTCGGCGTACGCGCAACCTCTTGCACGCCATCGAGGATGCTTCTCGCGACACGCACAACCTCCTGCATGAAGGTGGACTTGACGCGCGGCTCTCCGGCGCGGCGGATGCCGAGAGCGAAGAACGCGCCCGCACCGTAAACGAGAGCACCGGCGAGCACTATGGGTTCTGCATCGAGCACCGTTGCGGCGACGATGGCAACACCAGCGCCTCCGAGTTGAAAGATAGCGCCGCCGAACTGCGAGAGGGCGTTGGCCTCGACGAGCGCTGTGCGGTCGACGGTCTCGGGAAGCGCAGCCGACTTCGTTGCGAGTACTACCCGTGTGGAGGCGAGCGTCAACAAGAACGCCAGGAACAGCGCCAGATCCCCAACCGAGGTGGTCCCCACCAGCCCGATGAGGGCAATGACGACCGCGCGCAGACCGTTTGCAACAAACAAAAGTCTTCTTCGATCCCAGCGGTCGATAACCACTCCCAGGAACGGACTGATGATCGTGTAGGGGATGAAGATGTAGAGCACGATACGCAGAAGCTCGTCCGGCGAACGGGCGCCCTCGACGTCAAAGCCCTTCTGTCCGCCGAAGACGATGAGCTTTGCAAGTGCTCCCTGGACCAAACCGTCGCCCGCCTGCGCCAGAAACTGAGCGCCCATCAGGAAGCTGAAGTCCCGCTGCTTGACGAGCAGAGACGCGCCCTCTTTGAGCATCCCCATTAGTCGTCTCCGACGGTCAGGTCGCCCTCGAGATAGTCCCCCGGCCCTAAGGAGTCGATCTTCTCCGGCGTCATGTTCTGCAGGTAGTCGGTGGAGAACGCGCCGGCGAACAGCGTTTCGTCCAGTCGCCCCTCCGGAACCAGGTCCGATCCCGGCGCGCCTTCGGGGATGTTCTCGCCGATCGTGTAGGTGCCGATGAACGATGCGATGTCGTCCATGCTCACACCTTCCGACTGGAGGCCGTCCTCGTCGATGAAGATGTCTACGGTCGTTATCTTCTCGACCACGTCTCCGAACCTGGACTGGATGTCGCGCTCGAACTCACCGGTGTTGATGCGCCAGCCGCCGTAGGTTTCGGGGATGGGCTGCTGTCCGTGGTCGGCGCTGACGGCGATGACGTAGTTGCCCTTGCCCACCTTGGCGTCGAGCGTTGCCTTGAAGCGGGCAAGCTGGCGGTCGGTCTCGTAAAGAACGTCGCCGACCTCCGGATTCTCCATATTCCAGGCATGCCCGGCATAGTCGGGGGCCTTCATCTCGACCCACATGAGGTCGGTGATGTCGTCGGTGCCGATGCTCTCGTCCCGCAGGATGTCCACCGCTGCATCGCCCGTGAACCTGACAAAGGCCGGGGTTCCCGGCCGCACGGTGTCTTCCTGAAGCGCCTCCAGTGTGTTGCCGAACCAGAGGCCGTCGGGCACACCGTCACGTTCGTCCAGCTCCTCTTCATAGGACTCGAGCGTGGCGAGATCGGTGGTCGCCAGCGACTCGGGCAGCGTGTAGTAGTCCTCGTTGGTCCACCACTTGTTCTCCTCCGCCTCCCACAGCGCGGCGAGATCCTTGTCGCCGCCCTCGCGCTGCGCGCCGTGGCCGATCATGCCGAGGTGCCAGCCCTCGTAGGACACGGTGGCGACGGTGGCCCGGTTGTCGTTGGCCTCGTCCCACAACTCGGACACAGTGGGTATCTCGAGGTAGCGAGGGTCGGCGTTCTGCAGCCAGACGTCTTCGATCGGGCCCTCCGGGGTGCGCATCTGATTGCCCGGCATACCGTGAGTAACCGGATAGCTGCCGGTCCCGAAGGTCGCATGGAGGGCGCCGGTGATCGAGGGAGCCGAGCCGATGGTGCTGTTGAGATAGATCGTGCCCTCCTCGCGCAGCCGGGCGATCGCAGGCCACGAGTCCGGGAACTTCTGGAGTACGTTCCAGCCACCCCCGTCGATAACCAGAGTGAAGATGACCTTCGGTGGCTTGGTTTTGGCGCCTTCGACTATCTCGGGAAACGGCTCGCCGTCAGCCTCGAAGCCGTCAAGTCCCACAAGGGATGCATAGGTGGGGGCCAGGCCCGAGATGTCGGCCGTGCGCGTCACCTCCCGCCCCTGCGGAACGTAACCGGGACCGTAGAGGACGATCGGCACGCGCGTCAGGTACGCCCAGGGATTCGGGTGCGACGACGCAAGCCACGGCTGGGAGGTGCCGAGGGTCGTGAGGTCCCATTCGCCGATCAGATACCGATAGGGCTTGGGGACCGTCATGATCTCGCCGGAACGCCCGGGCACATGCCCCCTCTGGATGTGCTCCATGAGCGGCGCGCCGACGGCGCTCGCCATGGCATCGAGGGTCGGTGCGCCGGCCGGCGCGCCGGTCTCGGGACGCAGGACGTAGGCGGCCAGAATTGCAATGATCAACCCCGCCGAGGCGACGACCAGGACGCGCTTTGACACCCTCCCCCCTTCCGAGGAACCGCTTTCGGGACGGGCAAACCCTAGTACAGATAAGGGTCGTCGGGCGCTTTTACAAGCTTAATGGAGTGAGGTAACAGCATGAATCCGGCCTCCAGTTGCCCCAACGTCCCCCTGATCTCGAGCCACTGGTCATCGGGATAGGCGCTGGGGACGAGGGGCCCCGGCGGACGCACGGTGACTGAGTAGGGGATCGCGTCGGCTGCGCAGCAGGACACGTAGAACCGGGTCAATGCGAAGAAACCCTCGGGTATGTCCGGTGGATGCGTGATGAAGCCCGTAAGCTCCACCCCCATCCCGTCACCCATCCCGCGCTCCAGCGCGTAGCTCTCGGACTGCCCCGCGTAGTAGATGTCCCGGAAGCCGATCGGCCCGCTCCCCGGCGCGCCGGGCGCCGTCGCGGCCGCTCCGGCGAGGATCCCCGACGGCGCCTTGTTGGCCGCGGCCTGCGAGCCGAGCTGTGCACCGGGAATCGCCAGCATAGCCACCAGCGGCAGCAGGAGCACGCCGAACCGGGCCCCGTCGCGCGCCGACAGCTCGGTGCGGTCTGAGGCGCGCCGGGCGCCGGCCGCTGTCACGGCCGCCGCGCCCCCGAGCGCCAGTGCCCCGAAA
>JACDDL010000110.1 GCA_013817045.1 Actinomycetota bacterium
GGTGCATCTCACCCGGAAGGAGTTCGAGCTGCTCGAGCTGCTCATGGAGAACACCGGCCGCGTTCTGCAACGCGAGACGCTCATCGATCAAGTGTGGGGCACGGATTACTTCGGGGACACCCGGACACTCGATGTCCACATAAAACGGCTGAGGGCCAAGTGCGAGCCCGACCCCCACAACCCCCAACACCTGCGGACGATAAGGGGCCTTGGCTACAAGTTCGTCGCCTGAGCGCGGGCCGCCATCGAACCTAGGGGCCGATCTCCCGGGACAAGCCGGAAACATCGCCGGTCAGCATGTAGCGGAGGCGCTCACCCACCATGACCGAGTGATCTGCGATGCGTTCGAGGGCGCGACCGGCGAGCAATGTGGCAACTGCGGCCGCTACGGCATCCGGGCCCTGGAGTCTCAGGATGGCCTGGGTCAGCTGCACGTTGTACTCGTCCATGGCGTCGTCCTGCTCTTCGAGGGAGCGGGCCAGCTCCAGGTCCTGGGCCGCCCAGGCCCTGACGGCAGCCCGGAACAAAGCCGACGCCTCAGAGGCCATGGCCCGCAATATCCCGAACGTCTCGGGATGGCCGACCATGAGCGGCTGCTGCGGGGCAAGTTTCACCACCCGTAGGCACAGATCGCCGGTGCGTTCGAGATCGGACATGATCCGCAAAACCGACATCACCAGTCGCAGATCCGAAGCCACCGGGTTCTGCCTGATGAGCAGGTCGTAGCACTTCTCGGTCAGAGAGACCAGCATGGCATCTATAGCGTCGTCGCCGGCGACAACCTTGTCCGCCAGGGCTCCATCACCGGTCAAGAGGACCTGCGTAGAGCGCGCCAAGGCCTCGTCAACCTTGAGCGCCATGACTTCGACCTGGAGTCTTAACTGCTCGAGCTCGAAGAGAAAGACCGTTCGGGACGAGCCTCCGGCGTTATCCGAACCGTCCAGTGACGTAATTTTCCGTCCTTTCGTTGCTCGGATTGGTGAAGATCTTCTCGGTCTTATCGTACTCCACAAGCACACCAGTCCGGCGGTCGTTCTGCTCGGACACCTCCGCTGTGAAGAAAGCGGTCATGTCGCTGATGCGGGCCGCCTGCTGCATGTTGTGAGTCACGATCACGATGGTGAACTCTTGTTTTATCTCCTGCATGAGATCCTCGATGCGGCCCGTGGCGATGGGGTCGAGCGCCGAGGCAGGCTCGTCCATCAATATGACGTCGGGTTCGACTGCAATGGCTCTGGCGATGCACAGGCGCTGCTGCTGGCCGCCCGAGAGTCCCATCGCCGATTCCTTCAGTCGTTCCTTGACCTCGTCCCATAACGCTGCCTTACGCAGCGACTGGTCGACCAACTCATCCATGTCGCCTTTGAAGCCCGCAATTCGAGGTCCGAACGCCACGTTCTCGTAGATGCTCTTTGGAAAGGGATTGGGTTTTTGGAACACCATACCGATGCGGCGTCTCACTTCGACCGGGTCGACCTGCGTGTCGTAGAGATCGATGCCGTGATACTGCACTCGCCCTTCGACCCGCGCGCTCTCGATCAGGTCGTTCATGCGATTGAGGCACCGCAGAACAGTCGTCTTCCCACACCCGGACGGCCCGATCATTGCAGTGATCTTGCGTTCCTCTATGGCCAGCGAAACGTCCCTGACCGCCTTGAATTCACCGTAGAAGACGGATAAATTCTCGATGTCGAAGACCGTGGGATTTACTGCGCCTTCATCCTCCCCAGCTGAACGAACGCTTGTGACGACGCGCGCCGAAGGTGCCTGTTGCTCGACTGGGGTGGTCGTTTCCATCTTCCTCACCACTTTCGTTCGTAACGGTTTCGGAGAAAAATCGCGATTGCATTCGCTGTCAAGATCACGCCGAGAAGGACAATGATTGCCGCCTGCGTGAGCGCCCGGAAGTCTGAATCCGGCTCGCTCGCCCAGGCGAAGATGGTCGTGGGCAAGGTGGCAAACGGACCTTGAAGTTGCTCACCGAGTGACGCGTCGCCGGTGGCAACAAACCCTGTGACCGCACCCACCAGCAGCAGCGGTGCGGTCTCGCCCAGGGCTCGTGAGATCGACAGTACCGTGCCGGTAAAAATCCCCGGCGCTGCGACGGGGAGCACATGGCTGCGCACGACCTCCCAACGCGTCGCTCCCACACCGAAACCCGCCTCCCGAATGCTGTCGGGCACGGCACGCAGCGCTTCGGCGGAGGTAATGATGATGATCGGCAGCACCAGGACGGCAAGAGTCAGTCCCCCGGCGATGTAGCTGGCGCCGCCGGTCAGCGGGGCGAGCACGAGCACGAAGATGGCCACACCCAGCAATCCAAAGACGATGGAGGGAACGCCGGCAAGATTGCGGATGTTCACATCGATGAAGCGGTTGAATTTGGTGTCCTTTGCATATTCTTCGAGATAGATCGCCGAAGCGACTCCAATGGGGAAAGCCAGCAGCACCACGAAGATGAGCATCACGAGCGACCCGAAGATTCCCTGGCCCACTCCCGCACGTTCGGCGAAAGAAGAAAGGCCTGAGCTCAGGAAGCTGCCGCCGCGATCGAGCAGGACACCGATGCCCTTCCCCACGACATCCACCAACAGGATGATCAAGAAAAGGAGGGAGATGAAAAGAGACAGAAGCAGCGCGCCCTCGAAGAGCAGGCTCTTGACGTCTCCCTTCTTGCCCCGCAGACCCTGCGCAACTATGTCTGAAGTTGTCACGGGCCTTCTCGCAGTCGTCATCAGTATTTCTGCCTTACCCGGCGCACGTAACGCTCGCTGACGACGTTTAGAGACAGCGTGATCAAGAACAACAACAGACCGACGAAGAACAAGCTGGGAAACGCCTGATCGGCGCCCCTGACCTGATCGCTCCCGCGAGCGAGAGCCGCCATCGCTCCGGTCATCGTCTGACCCGCATTGAACGGATTAAGGCTGAACTCTGCGCCGCCCGTGCCGCCGGCAACGATCAGCACGACCATGGTTTCCCCGATGGCGCGCGAGATGCCGAGAATGATCGAGGCGACGACACCGGAGATCGCCGCGGGAAAAACGATCTTCGTCGTCGTGGATCTTTTCTTGGCTCCGAGCCCGTAGGACGCTTCACGCAGGGACATCGGAACGGCTCTAAAAGAGTCCTCCGCCACCGATGCCACGAGCGGGGTGACCAGCACGCCCACTCCGATGCCGGCCGCCGCCATGTTGAACAACCCGGCGTCTCCACTCAAACGGCCGATGATCTGAGGGCTTATCCAGCTGAGCGCAAAGACGCCCACCACAACGCTCGGAATGCCGGCCAGGATCTCGAGCACCGGTTTGATCACCTTCCGCACCCGCGGACGTGCGTATTCGGCAAGGTAGATAGCCGCGCCCAGGCCCAGCGGGGCGGCCACGAGCATTGCGATCCCGGCGACTATCACGCTCCCAGTAAGGATCGTGGGCAGGCCGAACATCGATCGCCGGGGAAACCACCCTCCCGCTGCAAGGTCGGAGAGGTCCACCTCGGTCACGAAGGAAACGGCGCGTCCGATCAAACTGAAGACTATGAGCGCGCTAACAACAATGGAGACAACCGCCGCGGCCTGAAAGGTCCTCATGATCAGGGTTTCTCGTCGTTGGCGGCGGGCGCTTATCCGAAGGTCGGAGAGCTCGAGCGCCCCGCCTTTACGCAAGGGTGGTGATGCTGCTTGCGCCATCGGGTCCTTTCCGGTATGGGCACAGTGAGGGGCGGCCGGTGACGATCACCGGCCCGCCCTCGATACTGTACTCGGTCTACTACTCGCGGGAGCCTGTCTCCTGGCTTTCCCAAGCGTCGATGCTCTCCTGAAGCTGGTCGTCAGGCAACGGCACGTAGCCGGTGTCCTCGACAGACTTCAGGCCCTCGTCCGAGAGGTAGAAGTCCACGAACGCCTTCACCGATTCGTTGTTCTTGGCATCGTCCAGGTTGACGTAGAAGAACAGGTCGCGAGACATCGGATATTCCTTGGATTCGATGGTCTCTGTGGTCGGAGCGACGCATCCGTCGCCACCGTCCACCTCGAACGCCTCGACCGTGTCCTGGTTCTCCTCATAGAAGGCGAAGCCGACCCAACCGAACGACGAGTCGCTCCCCTGCAATCCCTGGATGATGACGTTGTCATTGGCAGACGACTGGTAGTCGGGCCGCGTGACCCATTCGTCCTCGGGCAGGCCCTGGGCCTCTGCGGTCTCCTCGATGGCGAACTCGACGAAGGTGTCGTAGGTGCCGGACTCTTCGCCCGGTGCGGTTATGTCGAGCGGCACGTCGGGATAGGGAGCGTTTCCCGCACCGATCTCCTGGGCAAGCTCGTTGGCATCCGACCAGTTGGCGAAGCCCTCGGACTCAGGTCCGACAAGCGCGTACATGTCCTTGAAGTCGAGGCAGGCCGGGCCCTCGAATTCTGGGGAGGTGAGAACCGAGATTCCGTCGATGCCGACCTTTACCTCGATGAACTCGACGCCTTCCTTCTTACAGGCCTTTATCTCCTCCGCCTCGATCGGACGGGAGGCATCGGAGATCTCGAGCTTCCCCTGACAGAAGAGCTCGAAGCCGTCGCTAGTGCCCGGCCCGTCGACCGATATCTGCAGATCTGGGTTCTGCTCGCTGAAGATCTCGGCGTTGAGTGCGGTGATCGGCTCGACCGTCGAGGAGCCCGAGATCGTTATTTCGCCGGAGAGAGTTTCGCTGCCGCCTTCCCCATCCTCGCCGGCACTGGCTCCACCGCCGTCATCGCCCCCGCATGCGGCGGCGAGCAGACTGAAGGCCAGCGCCGCCACCAGGAACCTGGTGCGTCTCCGGTAAACGTGCGTCAAGACGTCCTCCCTTGTTGGATTGCCGGACCACACCCTGCGGCCCCCCGGCGGCCCTCCGCCCAAGCAGCAGGGTGGATCGCCACAGCCCAGAAGCTAGCAATCCCATATGGCAGACCGGCAACCTGTTCATGAACTCAATGTGAAATGGCCCCGCCGGGCCGGCCGGCGATCCGGGGCCGGGGAGGCGGGGGATGCTAGGTTCTCGGGGCTTGGACCCCTTACCATTGAGGCCGCCTACCCATCACCTAGAAAGGTTGCGGACATGGATGAGCTGAGGATCTTCGGCGGCGTCGTCGCCCTGCTCCTCGCCGCCTTCGCCATCCGTCGTTCTCAGAAGAGGGAGCTGCGCCGAGGGGAGCTGCTCGCCATATCGGTGTTCGTGGTCGCGCTGGGTCTCGCCGCTGCCGTGCCCGTGGTCTACGCACCGGTTCTGTCCGGTCTGGGGTTCGAAAGGGGCGACGACCGCCAGATCATCGGGTTGCTGGTGATCTCAAACCTGATCCTGTTCATGTTCGCGTTCAGAGGCTTCGTGCGCGACGACAAGCTGTCCGACGAGGTCGGAAACCTGGTCGACTACATGGCTCTTCGACGCCTCGAAGACAGCGGGTGGCCGACGGTACGCGGGTCGTGCGCCGTCGTCATAGCCGCTTACAACGAGGCCGACAACCTTCCCGCAGTGCTCGGCCAGATGCCCGAGGAGGTCGAGGGTTTACCCGTGCTTCCCATCGTGATCAGCGATGGGTCTACAGATGCAACCGAGAGCACGGCTCGGAACCTCGGGGCCACCGTCATGCGGCGCAATCTCAGGCGCGGGCAGGGCGCAGCGGTGCGGTTGGGGTGCCAGGTCGCCCTGCGGACCGGCGCGCAGGTAATCGTCACCATGGACGCCGACGGACAACACGACCCAAAAGAGATGTACAGGCTGGTTCGTCCGGTGCTGGCCGGTGAAGCCGACATCGTACAGGGCTCACGCGTTCTGGGATCATTCGAGAGTGAATCGAACGTTCGCTACCACGGCGTCAGGCTCTTCGCGCGTCTGTTGAGCCTGCTCGGACGAACCAAGATCACCGATCCCTCGAACGGCTACCGGGCGCTGACGCCGGCGACGTTCCAGCGCCTGAGCCTGAAGCAGGATCAGTACTACGTATCCGAGTTGTTCCTGGATGCAATGCGCAAAGGTTATAGGGCTACCGAGGTTCCCATCACCGTTCGCAAGAGGGCCTCTGGCGGTACGAAGAAGGGCAAAACCGTGCGTTACGCGTGGGGCTTCAGCAAGGCGATAATCAGAACCTGGCTGCGCTAACGGCGAAGGACGCACCAGCGACATTCGTGAGGGAGGGGACGATGCGCGTTTTCATACCTGGGGTTGACGGCTACCTGGGCTGGTCTCTGGCCCAGCACCTCGCGGCGCGGGGGCACCAGATTGCCGGGGCGGACCTCTTCTTTCGCCGTAAGTGGGTCGACGAGATGGAGTCTTGGAGCGCGACTCCCATCGCATCCATGGATGAACGGCTGAAGGCCTTCAAAGAGCGCTACGGCAGGGAGCTGGAGTTCTGGGAAGGCGACCTCACCGAGTGGGATTTCGTCGAATCCATCTTCAAGGAGTTCCGTCCCGATGCGGTTGTCCATCTCGGCGAGTGTCCTTCGGCGCCCTTCTCGATGGTGGATGTTCATCATGCAGTCATGGTGCAGACGAACAACATCGTCTCCACTTTCAATCTGATGTTTGCGATGAAAGACATAACTCCAGAGGCCCACTTGATCAAGCTCGGCACGATGGGCGAGTACGGGACGCCGGACATGGACATTCCGGAAGGGTTCTTCGATATCGAGTTCCGCGGCCGCAAGGGGCGCCTGCCCTTCCCCCGCGGCGCAGGATCCTGGTATCACTGGAGCAAAGTGCACGGTTCCAACAACATCATGTTCGCCTGCAAGTTATGGGACCTGCGCGCCACCGACGTCATGCAGGGGGTCGTGTTCGGAACCCGCATCGATGAGATGGCCGGCGACGAGCGCCTGCTTACGAGGTTGGACTTCGACGGGTCGTTCGGGACGGCGATAAATCGGTTCTGTTGCCAGGCGGTAATTGGGCATCCCCTGACACCCTTCGGCAAGGGTTTGCAGAAGCGCGGTTTCCTGCCGCTGCGGGACTCCATGCAGTGCTTGACCTTGGCGCTGGACCACCCGGCCGAAGTCGGTGAGTACCGGGTGTTCAACCAGTTCGAAGAGGTCTACGGTGTGACCGATCTGGCGCACAAGGTCCAAGCTGCCGCAGGAGAGCTCGGGATCGAGTCAGAGATAAGAGCCCTCGTCAACCCGCGCGTCGAGCTCGAGGACCATTACTACAACCCCGACCACAAGCATCTACTGGACCTTGGTTACGAGCCCTCCCACGACGTGAACGCGGAGTTACGGATCATGCTCGAGGATCTGATGAAGTATCGCGACCGTATCGACGCCAAGCGCGACGTCCTGATCCCCGACGTCAAGTGGAAAGGGAATCGCGAAAGGGTCACCTATCTCCAAGACCCGGTGGCGTCAGCATAGACCCACCGCGCTGGTTTGCCCAAATTTGGTCGAAAAGTGTCGTGGAATGGACGTTCTCGACCAGAGAAGTGGGCCTGCACGGACAAGATGGGTGCCCTGATGGGTATCGTCCTGGGCCTCGCCGCGGCCATCACCTATGGAGCGGCCGACTTCGTAGGGGGGCTTGTGTCCCGACGCACGAACGTGCTCGCCGTCGTGCTCTTCTCGCAGCTTTGGGGTTTCGCGCTCCTGCTGGCGGCATTGCCGTTCTTCGGCGCCGCTGCCTCCGGAAAGGACATCGTCTGGGGCGCTGCAGCAGGGCTCACCGGTGCAGCGGGAATCGTGTTTCTGTACCGAGGCCTCTCCCTCGGTCGCATGACGGTGGTTGCCCCCACCACCGCGGTCGAGGCGGCAGCCATTCCGGTGATCTTCGGTCTGGTCGGAGGCGAGCGTCCGAGCGCGGTGGCGTTGGCCGGTGTCGCCGTAGCCCTTGCGGCGGTCGCCCTGGTGAGCTCATCGCCGAGGGGGTCGCCGGGCGACACCTCCGGGCAGGGCGGAGGCGAGGGGCGCCTGCCACCCGGGCTCCCCGACGCGTTGGTTGCCGGTCTGGCTTTCGGCCTCTTCTTCATCAGCCTCGAGCGGACCGGTTCGGAGTCCGGGCTCTGGCCATTGGTGGCGGCCCGGGCGACGGCCATGGTCGCGGTTGGGGCGAGCGGCCTCCTCACCCGGCGCTCGCTGCGCCCCTCCTCAGGAACGATCGGGAGCATTGCCACAGCCGGCGGCCTCGATGCTCTGGCCAACATCCTCTATCTACTCGCCAGCCGCCAAGAGCTTCTGTCGCTCGTTGCGGTTCTGACGTCGTTGTATCCGGCAAGCACCGTGGTGCTGGCCAGAGTGGTGCTGCGCGAACGGCTGTGGCGCGTGCAAGCCGGGGGGTTGTTTCTGGCAGGCGTCGGCGTGGCGCTCATCGGCCTGGGCTAGCCTCGGTCCAGTCGCTGCGCCCGAGGCACACAATTTGACTTAAACTCCGTGTAAATAGTATCAATGCCTCGAAGATCGGACGACTACCGATGAGAGGGCAGAGCACATGGCTAAATACGATGAGTTGAGTGCGTCCAACAGCCTGCACGCCGAGAGCTACACGCATGGGGACCTGCCCAAGCCTCCGGCCCGACAGGTCGCGGTGATCACCTGCATGGACGCCCGCCTCCACCCGGAGACGTTCCTGGGGTTGGATGTGGGTGATGCGCACGCCGTCCGCAATGCCGGTGGCAGGGTGTCGGGCGACGCAATTCGCTCGCTTGTCATCTCGCAGCGACTTCTGGGGACCAATGAGGTTGTGGTCATCCACCACACCGACTGCGGGATGCTCACCTTCTCGAACAATGATTTGGTGGCCAAGATCCGTGAGGATCTCGGAGCCGATGCATCGGATCATGACTTTCTGCCGTTTGGGGATCTGGAGCAAAGCGTCATCGACGACGTCGCAGCGGTGCGGTCGTCAGACTTCATCCCCGACGACATACCGGTGATCGGCGCGATCTACGAGGTCGAGACCGGGCGCCTCAAAGAGGTGGTCCGGACGTAGCATCCGGCGCCTCCGGGGGCCACCGGGACGATGGTCCCATCGACGCTATCCCCTCAAGCTCACTCCTCGGTGCTGGCCACGCCTGCTCCGTGGCGGCGCCGGGTCCCGGGCCCCCCTGTCGCCTGCGCCCCTGAGCACCCTGAAGAAGATGGCAAGGAGCGCCAGTGACAGAGCCGCCTGCCTCAGGAGCTTGGCGGGGGCGAGCTCGTCCTCGGCCGCCGGCGGATCGGCCACCTCGGCCAGCGCCACCCCGGGATAGAGCTCGGCTGCGGCTTGGCGGGCGTGGGAGGCGCTTGGATATGTCTTGCTGCTTCTCAGCTCGACCTCTGCCTCCGGATTGTTGTAGAGCCAGCGCCAGCGGCCGTCGTCCTCGCGGCGATAGGTGATGTGTTCGGCCATGAGGCCACAGACCCTAACGCTTCGGAGTGCTCGAGGGGCCCCCGCCGGCGCTTCGGTGGTTCGTCGGCAAGTAGCGCCTGCACTAGTGCAGTGTGGCGATCGCCCACGCGAGAAGGGATGCGGCGGCAACGGCCGCAAGAGTCGTGGCCACCGCCACCTCAATGGCAAGGGTCACTCGGCCCACCCACAGCGCGGTCCAATCCAGAACCGAGTCGAAGGCGTGCAAGAACGAGGCCACGGCGGCGCGCCCGTGCGCCCGATCGGCATACAGGAACGCTCGGGAAAAGCTCAGAGG
>JACDDL010000011.1 GCA_013817045.1 Actinomycetota bacterium
CCTGGTTGTTGTCAAAGTACCCGTCCGAGAAGTCGACCGCCTGCTTTCGTTCGGGCGTGATCGAGATCTGGTTGATGTCGAAATCGTAGTCCTTGTCACCTGGAGCGAAAGACTTGTTGAACGGTTCGACCACCCACTTGATCGGGACACCGAGGCCCTTTGCGATCTCGGTGGCGAGATCGCCTTCGTATCCGCTGTAGCGCTTCGGGTTGCCCTCGAACCAGGGTGGAAAGGCGGGCCTGTCGGTGGCGACCGTCAGGACGCCTTCTTCCATGAGTGGGGGGTTCGATGTGTCGCAGCCTGCCGCAGAGCCGCCCCCGCTTCCGCCGCCGGGCGCAGCGGTCTCCTCCTCGGCGCATGCGGCCACAAGCAGCATCACGATGATTAATCCAATGGCGACCCGGCGCATGGTCCACGTCCTCTCTTGCAAATTATTCGTCCTAAAGGGAGCCTATTTCCGCTCCGAATGGACTCTAGCCGCCGCGATTGGCTGTGTTCTGCAACTTTGATCCTCCGATGACGTTATCCGTGGAGAGATGAACAAACTCAAGGAGGCAGTGCCTTGGGGGGAGAGCTGACTGGCCTGGAGGAAGTTCAGGAATGGAAATGACCGGCAGAGAGATGGAGGTAGCGGCATGAAGAGGTTTCGATCGACCGCAGTTGCGCTAATCGGAGTCGTCGCTCTCACGGGCACCCTGGTGATCGGGCTGACCGGTGCGCAGGCGGCGGCCAAGAAGAAGTGTCTGGGCAAGAGGGCAACGATCTTCGGGACCCAGGGAAACGACGACATCGAAGGCACCCGTCGTGCCGATGTGATCGTTGGGCGCGGGGGCAACGACCGGATCGTTGGGCGCGGGGGCAACGACCGGATCTGCGGGAACGGCGGAAACGACACGATCATCGGAGACAGAGGGGACGACCGCATCAAGGGCGGGCGGGGTGGCGACATCCTGAGGGGCATGCAGGGCAAGGACACGATGAAGGGCGGCAAGGGCAAGGACCGTCTTTCCGGCATCAGCGGCAGCGACCGGCTCTTCGGTGGCCCCAAGCGCGACGTCGTGAGCGGGCAGAAGGGGCTGGACTTCCTGTACGGGGGCCCAGGTCCGGACGAGGTCATCGGTGGGATAGGTACCTCCACAGACGTGCTCAGGGGCGGCCCGGGCAACGATGATATCGAAGGACAGTCCGGGGACGACCGGGCTTATGGCGGTATCGGAGCCGACCTGATCACCGGTGAATTCGGCAACGACACGCTCGAAGGCGGCGAAGGCGAGGATGAGATAATGGGCGGCGACGGAGACGACTTCCTCGACGGCGGCCCCCAGAGGGACTTCCTGGGTGGAGGCGAAGGCATCGACGAGTGCATCAACGGCCCGGTCACCGCAAACTGCGAGATCCCCAGGTAGGGGGCGCTCCGAAAGCCTCTTGCTGCAGGTGGTGAGTGGATCGAAGGGCGGGCATCCCGAGCGGGGTGCCCGCCTGTTCGCGTCGCTCGATTGACAGAAGTCAATCCGTGCCTATACTTGCGCCACCGTGCCTCTGCAATGTCGCCGAGGTCGTTGAAAATCCGAGATCCACGACCGAGACGGGACCTATGACCACTCCCAGCAGAAGCGACACGAGAGCAGAGGGGCGACTGTTCCTGCTCAACCTCGTACTTATTACCTAGCGCGCATCGAATCGACCCTCAGGGGCCGATCGGTGTGCGCTAACCCTCCGTGGAGAACGGGGGGTTTTTTTGTTGGCCCGAGGAGACCGGGAACCCGGCACCTAGATGGATTAAGGAGGCAAGGAAAGTGAGACTCGAGATCAGAGACGGCGACTGGTCCGGCACCGCTGAATGGTGCGGCCCCGGTGAGGTGGCCCTGGACATCACCGATCCCGGCCGGAGGGAGTGGTTCCAGCGCTACTTCCAGTCCGAGGATGCATTCCTGACGGGTGCGGTAGACGGCGCCGAGATGTCGGTTGAGCGGCCCGACGCCTCCGAGGAGGCGTTCATCCGCTCGGCTTATCGGCTGGCCCGCTACTCCTACGAGGTGAGCCGCCAATCCGACGGCGCCCGGAGTCAAGCGAGGGCCTCGTGAAGCGCGTCCGCGTCCGTATCGGAAGGCCGCGCCCATGATGGTGACAGGAGCCCAGTCTTTGTTGAAGTCCCTGGAATGCGCAGGCACCGAGGTGATCTTCGGCATTCCCGGAGGCGCCATACTGCCCGCCTACGACCCGATGCTCGACTCTCCGATCAGGCACATCCTTATGCGGCACGAGCAGGGCGCCGGGCACGCCGCCGAAGGCTATGCCCATGTCACCGGGCGGGTGGGGGTGTGCATGGCGACGTCGGGGCCCGGTGCAACCAACCTTGTGACTCCCATCGCAGACGCGTACATGGACTCGATTCCCATGGTGGCGATAACCGGACAGGTGCCGCGTGCCGCCATCGGTGGTGACGCCTTTCAGGAAGCCGACATCATCGGGATCACCATGCCGATCACCAAGCATTCGATAAAGGTGATGGATCCGGAGCACATCCCTGTTGCCGTCGCCGAGGCGTTTCATATCGCCTCGACCGGCAGGCCCGGCCCGGTGCTGATCGATGTACCCAAAGACGTTCTCACCTCCGAGACGAGCTTCGCCTGGCCGTCCACGGTCACGATCCCGGGCTACCGGCCGAACACGGAGCCGCACCTCCGGCAGATCAGGGCGGCGGCAGAGCTCATCCGGCGCGCCGAACGACCCGTTTTCTACGTCGGCGGTGGGGTGCTCAAGGGACGCGCCGCTGCGGAGCTGAAAACCCTTGTGGAAACGGTCGGCGCGCCGGTCGTCACCACCCTGATGGCGCGAGGCGCCTTCCCCGACGATCACCCGCTGCACATGGGGATGCCGGGAATGCACGGAGGGTATGCGGCCGTGACGGCCCTGCAGCGCTCTGATTTGCTGATAGCGCTGGGCGTGCGTTTCGATGATCGCGTTACAGGCCGGCTGGCGTCTTTTGCTCCGGAAGCGAAGGTCATCCACGCCGACATCGACCCGGCGGAGATAGGCAAGAACCGCGCCGTCGACGTGCCGATCGTGGGCCAATCGAAGCCGGTCATGGTTGGGCTGACGCGCGCGCTTGCCGAAGCCGCACCTTCTGATCATTCCGGATGGGTTGCCCGGGTGCAGGGATGGCACGAGCAATTTCCGTTCGCGTACGACCAGGAGCCAGATGGAGCGCTGAAGCCGCAGCACGTCGTGAATCGCTTCGATGCAGCCCTGGGAGGGGACGGCATCGTCGTCACCGGTGTCGGACAGCACCAGATGTGGGCGTCTCAGTTGATGCGCTTCAACAAGCCAAACTCATGGGCGACGTCAGGAGGCGCCGGAACGATGGGCTTTGCCGTCCCGGCCGCACTTGGAGCAAAGGTGGGACGGCCCCACGACCCGGTGGTCGCAATCGACGGCGATGGTTGCTTTCAGATGACGGCGCAGGAGCTCGTCACGGCGGCGGTCGAGCGGATCCCGTTCGTCGTTGCCATCCTCAACAACCAGTCTTTGGGGATGGTCCGCCAATGGCAAGAGCTCTTCTACGACGAGCGCTATTCGAACGTTCATTTTCATCCCGAGATACCTGACTTCGTGAAGCTCGCCGAGTCCTGCGGAGCTATCGGCCTGCGTGCAACTTCGGCCGACGAGGTCGATGCCGTGATCGACAAGGCGCTGGGGGTCGACGACCGTCCCTGCGTGATCGACTTCGTGGTCGATCCCGCCGAGATGTGCTTTCCCATGGTTCCGGCCGGAGCTTCAAACGACGACATCATCGTGGCGCCTGGGATGACTCCCGGCTCGAAGAGGTCGACTGAGGACCATCCGGTGCCGGCTCCGCTCGACCGCCCCGACTTTGTCCCAAGCGCATGAACCTAACCACACACACACTGTCGGTACTGGTTGCGAACGAACCGGGCGTGCTCGCCCGAATCTCGGGCATGTTCTCGAGACGGGGCTTCAACATAGAGTCCCTCGCAGTTGGACCAACCGACGACCCGACTATCTCGCGTATGACCATAGTCGTCCCGGTCGACGGCAAATCTCTCGAGCAGATCAGCAAACAGCTCCACAAGCTGATACATGTCCTTCGAATCGTCGAGCTTCCGCACGACGGCGCAGTCGAGCGCGAGCTCGCGCTCATCAAGGTGGGCGTGGGTGCCGGGCGGCGCGCCGAAGTACTAGAGATTGCGGAGATATTTCACTGCAAGGTCATTGATGTCGATGCAACCGCACTTGTGATAGAAGCGACCGGCACTCCCGAGAAGGTCGCCAGCCTGGAGAAGCTGTTGGAGCCCTATGGTGTCGTCGAAATGGCAAGAACGGGGAGGGTGGCGCTGGGGCGAGGGTCGGGAAGCCTCAAGTCACCGGTTCTCCGTCCCGTACCGGTCCCGAACTACGCAGCGAACTAACAGGAGGTAGCTATGCCACCGAAGGTCTACTACGACGCCGATTCTCCGTTGGAGGCTTTGTCCGGTAAAGCCGTGACGGTTCTTGGCTACGGCTCCCAGGGCCGGGCTCATGCGTTGAATCTGAAGGACTCAGGAGTGGACGTCACCGTCGGTCTCCGAAAGGATTCACCTACCTGGGGAGCGGTGGAAGCCGACGGCGCCCAGGTTGCGACGGTGGGAGAAGCATGCTCATCGGCGGATGTCGTCGTAATGCTCGTTCCCGATCAGCATCAAGCATCGGTGTACAGCGAGTTTGTCGAGCCCAGCTCCAAGCCGGGCAGCGCCCTCCTCTTTGCGCACGGATTCAACGTGCACTTCGGGCAGATCCGTCCGCCGGGGGAAAGCGATGTGGTGATGGTCGCGCCCAAGGGCCCGGGCCCGCTTGTGCGCCGCACCTACGAACAGGGGAGCGGCGTGCCCGCGCTGCTGGCGATCCATCAGGACGCAACCGGTTCGGCGCACCGATTGGGGCTTGCTTACGCCAATGGAATCGGAGCCACCCGCGCCGGCGTGCTGGAGACGACGTTTGCCGAAGAGACCGAAACCGACCTGTTCGGCGAGCAAGCTGTTCTTTGTGGAGGGGCGTCACGCCTTGTCCAGGCGGGGTTCGAAACGCTGGTCAAGGCCGGTTACCAACCTGAGATCGCCTACTTCGAGTGCCTGCACGAACTCAAGCTGATCGTCGATCTTCTATACGAAGGCGGCTTCAGCGGGATGCGCGACGCAATCTCGGACACAGCCGAATATGGAGATCTCACGCGCGGCCGGAAGGTCATCAGCCCAGACGTCGAAGCCGCCATGCAGAAGATACTCGACGACATTCGCTCGGGCAGCTTCGCACGCGAGTGGGTTCTCGAGAACAAGGCGGGAACCCCGGTTCTGGATGCGCACCGCCGCAGGCAGGCCGAGCACCCAATCGAAGAAGTCGGCGCCCGTTTGAGGGAGATGATGTCGTGGCTGTAACGAGTGGAGAGGGTGATGTAGGCCCGGGCTTCGGCGACGCCCGGGTAAAGATCGACGCCCGGGTAAAGATCTTCGACACGACCTTGAGAGACGGCGAGCAGTCGCCCGGCATCTCGCTGAATCTCAGGGAGAAGGTCGAGATCGCGGAGCAGCTCACGCGCCTGCGCGTCGATGTCATCGAGGCCGGCTTCCCGATTGCCTCCCAAGGAGAGACCGAGGCGGTTCAGGCAATCGCCAAAGTCGTCACGGGCCCGGTGGTCGCCGGGCTGGCACGCTGCGACCCACGGGACATCGATCGCGCCGCCGAGGCTCTGGCCGTAGCGGCCCGTCCGCGGATTCATACCTTCATCGCCACCAGCGAGATCCACATGAAAGCGAAGCTGAAGCTCACTCCTGCACAAGTGCTCACGGCCGTGAAGGAGAGCTGCGAGCGGGCGCGCAGGCACGTCGACGACGTCGAGTTCTCGTGTGAGGATGCGACGCGTTCAGATCCCGAGTTCCTTGTCGAGGTTTTCGGCGCCGCGGCGCGCGCCGGCGCCACGACGCTTAACCTTCCCGACACCGTGGGTTATTCGCTGCCAGAGGAGTTTGCTGCGCTGCTCACTTACCTCCGGTCTGAAGTTAGCCGCGAAGTCATCTGGAGCGTGCATACCCATGATGACCTCGGGCTTGCGGTAGCCAACGCCATGGCGGGGATATCCGCCGGCGCCCGTCAGGTAGAGGTCGCCGTCAACGGGATCGGAGAGCGTGCGGGCAACTGCTCGCTGGAAGAGATCGTGATGGCGCTTCGCACGAGAAGGTCGGCAAGCCGAAGCGACACAGCGGTTGCCACCAAGGAGATAGCGCGCACGTCCCGTCTGGTGTCTATGTTGACCGGCTACCCGGTTCCTCCCAACAAGGCGATCGTCGGCGCCAATGCGTTCGCCCACGAGGCGGGCATCCATCAACACGGAGTCATGATGGACCGGACCACCTACGAGATCATGGACCCGGTCGACGTCGGGCTCGAAGGGTCACGCATCGTCCTCGGCAAGCACTCGGGGAGACATGCGTTCGTCAAGGCGCTCGAAGACCTCGGATTTTCCTTGAACCAAGAAGAGATGGCCCGGGCGTTCGCGCGCTTCAAGGGGATGGCCGACCGCAAGATCCGTATCACCGATGTTGATCTGGAGGCGATAGTGGTCGACGAGCTGTCGTCCGATGAGGACGACTACGAGCTCGTGTCGATTCAGGTGGCGGGGGGGACGCATCTGTCGCCCACCGCGACCGTGCGCCTGCGCCGGGGCGATGAGGTGATCGACGAGTCGGCGATCGGAGACGGGATGATCGACGCCGCCTGCGGAGCAATCCAGCGCGCCGCCGGGATCGACGCACGCCTCGAATCGTTCACGGTTTCGAGCGTGACGGGCGGCATCGATGCCTTGGGCGACGTGACCATCGTCCTGGCCACGCAGGGGGGCGGAGGGACCCATGCAGGTGACCGGCCCGAGCGGCGGGCCACGGGAAGAGGCGTCTCCACCGATGTGGTCGAGGCTTCGGCCAGGGCGTACCTCTCTGCTGCGAACCGGCTCATCCGGATCACGACCTCGATTGCGTCCTCCCCATCCGTGCCCCCTTCCTCTCCGTGAAGGCCCGCATTGCGGTCCTCCCCGGCGACGGCATAGGACCTGAGGTGATCGAGGCGGCCCTCTCCGTGCTCGGTGAAGGCCACGATCTCGTGACCATCGAGGCCGGGGCGGAGCGCTACCTCGCCACCGGAGAGCCGCTTTCCGAGGCGGAGATGGAGGTCATTGCGGGCTCCGATGCGCTGCTGATGGGGGCTGTGGGGGACCCACGGGTACCCGACGGCATCCTCGAGCGGGGAATCGTGATCAGGCTCCGCCAGGAGCTCGACCTGTACGTGAACCTTAGGCCTTTCCCCGAGCTGGGCCTTGTTTTCGTGCGGGAGAACACCGAGGGTCCCTATTCGGGCGAAGGGGAACGCGACGGTGACCGCGCCATCGAGGTCAACGTGAATACGAGGCGTTCTGTGGAACGGTGCCTTCGGTACGCCTTCGAGACGGCACGGGCCCGCTCGGGGCGACTGACTCTCGTACACAAGACCAACGTCTTGATCCATGCAGGTGCGCTGTGGCGCGAGATCACCGATGAGGTGGCGGCCGATTTCCCCGACGTTCCCGTCGGCTACGAGCACGCGGACGCAGCCGCCTATCATCTCGTCACCGAACCGGACAGATTCGACGTCATCGTGACCGACAACCTGTTCGGCGACCTGCTCTCGGACCTGGCCGCCGGCCTGGGGGGAGGGCTCGGACGGGCCGCAAGCGCCAACCTCCACCCCGACCCCACCACGCGGCCCACCCGGTGCCTGGGGCTGTTCGAGCCCGTCCACGGCACCGCGCCCGACATCGCGGGCCGGGGAATCGCAGATCCGCGCGCCGCGATCAGCGCGGCGCACATGATGCTCGACGCACTCAGTCAGGAGCCGGCCACCACATGATGACAAAGAGTCCCTACTTCGACGTGTGCAGCTACAAAGTTGTAAGCGAGAGGACCCATGCCAAGGCGACGCGCGTCCAGGCCATGGTCGAGGTCCGCATCGGGAACAACTGCGTCCGTCGCTCGGCGATGGGAATCGGGCCGGTGCATGCCCTCGACCTCGCTCTCAGAGAGTGTCTCGAGTCCTCGTTCCCCGAGCTCGAAGGAGTTCGCCTCTCCGACTATCAGGTCTCGGTCGTCGACGCGGGTCAGGGAACGGGAGCCCAGGTCCGTGTTTTGATTCAGGCCTCCGACGGCGATCGGCGTTGGGACGCCGGTTGTGTGGGGGGCAACGTGGTCGATGCCTCCTTCGAGGCGTTGTGCTCGACGCTTGTGATGGGCATCATGCACGGCCGTTCGCAAAAACAGCGCTCCGCCTGAGTTTATGGACCGCCAGCAGGTCGCCTATCAGGGGGAACCCGGCGCGTACTCGGAAGAGGGCGCGCAGTCCCTCTTTCCTGCAGCCGAGCTGCGTCCACTGTCGTCCATCCGCAAGGTGTTCGAGGCGGTCGAAGTCGGCCGGGTCGACTTCGGGCTCGTCCCGATCGACAACTCACAGGCCGGGAGCATCAACGAGACATATGATCTCTTCCTCCGCCACGGGCTCCACCTCGTGGGTGAAACCGTGGTGCGGGTCGACCACTGCCTGATCGCGTTGCCCGGCACCTCCATCGACGATCTGGCAGAGGTCATCTCGCACCCGCAGGCAATCGCCCAATGCGAGGAGTTCCTCAATGCCCTGGATGTCAGGATCCGCGCCGAATACGACACCGCCGGGGCAGGCAAGCGGATCGTCGACGAGAAACTAGAGGTCACCGGCGCCATCGCATCGGCGCGCGCAGCAGAGCTCTACGGCTTGACGATCCTTCAGGAGCGCATCCAGACCTACCCGGACAATTACACGCGTTTCGGAGCGTTGTCTCGCAACCCGGACCCCCTGAGCGAGCCCAACAAATCTTCTCTGGTGTTCGGTGTGGGTCACGTGGCCGGTTCGCTCTACCGCTGTCTCGGCGCCTTTGCCGAGCGCCACCTCAGCCTCCGTAAGCTCGAGTCACGCCCGCGCGCCGGGCGCCCCTGGGAGTACGTGCTCTATGCCGACGTAGAGGCGCCCGCAGACGCGCCTGCGATGCTCGAGGCGCTTTCTGAGCTGAGCGAGCATGCCACCTTCACGCGGCTGCTCGGCACCTACGCCTCCGCCCTGGCTCATATCCGCTAGCCCGGTGGGCGAGTAGGGTGAGCTGATGTGCCTGTGCGCATGGGTCACCCATCCGTCGGGGGGCCCGGTCGCACAACGATGATTTCGTGCTGCGGCTCCACGGCGACGACCGGGTTGGGCATGGCCCGCTCGATCTCCGGGTCGACGAAGAGCCGGATTCCACCCTCTTGGACCACCGCCTCGCCCTCGAGGGGCCCCTCGGCGAGCTCGACCTGGATGTCCATGCCCCCTCCCAGCCCTCGCGCTCCGCGCAGGCGCACCCCTCCGCTGGCCGGGTCGATGCCCCCCAGCTCCAGCGAACGTGTGAGCACCTGCACCGCCTCATCGGTCACCGTGATCGTCACGTTTGGACCTCCCTGCCTAGATTCTTCCGGCACAGCCAACGCAGAACCCTAGAGGAAAGGACAGGAACGTCTGGTCTGCGAGTTCGCCGCCCACAAGGCCTACGGCATGTGCTGCTACCAGGAGGGGTTGGCTTGGGCCCGGCCGGGTATAGGGACTTGGTGCTGTGACTCTGACTGCGCTTACCGCTGTGTTTCTTGCCACTCAGGCGCCTAAGCTCAAGTGCAAGCCCCATCTTGCCGACTCCAAGAGAGGAGAGAAGTGGACAATCGCGGGGTGAGGCTATTGAGGCCCGAGAAGCTCGAGCAGATACCCGAAACCGCGCCCGCCGCCCCCGACAAGGCCACCCCCTTGCACAAATCAAAGGGATCCACCATCGAGTCCTACCGGCGCCTCGCCGATGTGTTCCACGACGTGCTGTCCGAGCAACGGGTAGACCTCGTCCTCGAGCGCATAGCCGACACCCTGGCCGACCTCATCCCCTACGACACGCTCACCATCTACGAAGCCGATGAGAGGAAGCGGGCCCTCAATGCGGTGACGGCCCGCGATCCTCACATCGAGCACATCCTCAAGGAGACCGGCATCCCCTTCGGGGAGGGCATCACCGGATGGGCGGTCGAGCACGGCGAGGCGGCCCTGGTCAACGACTCCGCCCGCGACCCCCGGGCAGTACGGATTCCGGGCACGCCTGAGGATGCTGATGAGGCATTCATCACGGTGCCGCTGATCACGAGGAACTCGGTGAAGGGTGCGCTGAATATCTATCGAATAGGCGACGGCAGGGTTTTTTCCCTCGAGGAGTTCGAGCTGGCGAAGCGCTTCGGTGACGCGGCTGCCCTGGCGCTCGACAATGCCCAGGTGCGTGCCTCTCTCGAGCACCAAGCGCAGACGGATTCACTCACCGGCCTCTACAACCACCGGTTCTTTCACGAGAGGGTTCGTTCGGAGTTGACCCGGGCCACCAGGGCACGCGATTCATTGGTGGTCTTGATGCTAGACATCGATGACTTCAAGGCTGTGAACGATATCCACGGGCATTCGGTCGGTGATCAGATCCTTATCGGCCTGGCCGACATGGTGGCGGCCGCGGTGAGGGGGTCCGATGTCGTGTGCCGTATCGGCGGCGAGGAGTTCGCCGTGATCATGCCGTCATGTGAAGTCGGCGACGCCCTCGGCTTCGTATCTCGTCTAACACAGCAGCTTGCCGCCCGAACATTCGATCCGGCGAATCCGATCACCCTTTCCATCGGTATAGCCCAGGGGCCCGACGAGGCGGACCACCCGAGAGAGCTCGTGGCGTTCGCCGAAACCGCCATGATGGTTGCCAAGGCCGAGGGCAAGAACAAGGCAGTCGTGTTTGGTAAGGGTTCTTCCCAACGCCCGATTGGCTCTGAGCACAAAGACAGAGATGTTCGATCTCTAGCTCACATGAAGATGCTGCAGAGCCTTGCAGGCAAGCTAAATCGCTTGAACGATGTCCACCAGATCGGCAGCACCATCGTCAACGAGCTTCATACTTTCATCGACTACGACGTCTGCAGGGTCTATGTCGTCGAAGGAGATGAGTGCATCGCGGTCGCGGCCAACCATTTGTCCGAGGGTCAGGGGCTCGAAGAGCTCACCCACAGGGTAGGGGAAGGAATCACCGGGTCGGCGACTCTAAGCGCCAGGCCGCTCCTGATTCCGAATTCCCAGAAGTTCGAATTTACCTGCCCCGTTACCGAGATCGATCGGGTCCCCCAATCGGTGATAGCAGTGCCGCTGCGCTACGGTCCTCGGGTTGTCGGCGTGATTGTTGTGACAAAACTAAGGATTGGTGCACTCGACGACGATGATCTTCGTTTGCTGGAGGTGCTTGCCGGACATGCTTCCGTTGCGATCGAAAACGCGCAGTTGTATGAAATGCAACGGCGAGAGGCAGGCCAGGCTAAAGCATTGCTCGAGTTCGCGCAATCGATGCTTGTGGCGCCATCTCTGGATGTCATCGGTGCGAATGCGGTCCGGATGGCAGCAAAGCTGCTGGGGGCCAAGCAAAGCTCGTTGTGGCTGTTCGATGAGAGCGCGTGCGACTACTACGTTGAGGCTCACCATGGCTACGAGGGTGATACAGGGCTCGAGGCGGAGATCAACGTGCGGCTTGACAAGGCTGCTGCTCTGCAGGTGTTTGAAGGACAGGAGATGGACGTCACGTCGGGACCTGCGGCCTCTCACCCGCCCGCCGGGATGCCGAGTCCCATAAGGATCACGGACTGGTCCTCGGGTGGCCCGGCTGCGACCACTACGCCAGTTGTCGTCGCAGCGCTGCACCTGCCATCCCGACCTGTGGCCGGTTGGTTGATGGTGAGGCATCCGGAGGCCAATGGGTGGCACTTCAGTCAGGAACGGCTTCGACTTCTTGCGGGGGTGGCGCAGCAAGTCTCCCTGGCAATAGAGAAGCTGCATCTCCATCAGCAGCAGACAGCAAGCGCCGAGAAAGCGAGCGCCCTGCTCCGGTTCAGCTTTGACATGTCTACGAGCGAATCACTGGATGACGTGCTCGGCCACACCGTGGAGCACACGGCGGGTATTCTCGAATGCCCGAAGACATCGCTGTGGCTCGAGGACCCGGATACTGGGGATGCAGTGGCTCAGGCAGTGCGGGGGCACGCAGCCGACGAGTTGACCCCGGGCATGCGGGCCGGTCGTGAGCTCATGCAGAGGCTCTTGCTCGCCGAGGGACCCTACGTCATGAACCCCGAGGACTTCGCACAACTAGGGAGGCCGGGGCAGTTGCCGGACGATTGGCTCGTTGCACTTGCACCTTTGAGGTTGGAACGGGGACGGCTGGGGTGCGTATTAGCAGTGGCGCCCAACAATAAGGGCTTCGAGTTCTCGGAGCAGAAGCTTCGGCTTATGGCAAACATGGCCTATCAAGCACAGATTGCAATAGCCAAGGAGCTGGGCCTGCAGGGAATCGAGGAGTCCTTTAGATCGACGGTCGCAGCTCTTGCAAACGCCCTCGAGGCCAAGGATGCCCTAACGTTCTCACACGCCCGTTGGATCGCGAACGTCGCAGTGGAGGTTGGCGAAGAGCTCGGGTTGGGCGAAGAGGCACTGAAGAACCTCGAGCTGGGGGCGCTGTTCCACGACATCGGCAAGATCGGTGTGCCGTCGACCATCTTGTCCAAACCCGGCCCCCTCTCAGAACCCGAGCGGTTGATCATTCACAAGCATCCCGAGATCGGCGAGAGAATACTAAGCCCCGTTGAGCGTCTTGGTTCGGTGCGCGTCATCGTCAAGCACTGCCATGAGCGTTACGACGGCATGGGTTATCCGGACGGGCTCGCCGGCGACGATGTACCCATCGAGTCGCGCATCATCCTTGTCTGCGACAGTTTCCACGCAATGACCACGGACCGCCCCTACCGCGCGCGCATGCCAGTTGAGGAGGCGCTTGATCGCCTGCGCGCGGCTGCAGGCTCACAACTGGATCCCAAGGTCGTGGACGCGTTCCTGCGAGTCATCGAGGAACGGCCTGAGCCCGGCCGAACCCCCTGAACGATCCGGCCGCCCGCAATGGGTTGCTGGTCTCCGCTTCCGGTGCTAAACCGCCTTGAACTGCTCGAAGGGGTTCTTGCACGACGAACAGTGATAGATCGCCCTGCACGGCGTGGGGCCGAACAGGCTCTGGTTGGTGGTGTCTCTGCTCCCGCAGAATGGACAGATCGCCTCTGACGGAAGCCCGATTTCGGTAATGAGGACGGGCCCCTCGCCGGTGGGGGGAGCGAGCCCGAAGTCCTTCAGCTTGCGGCGCCCCTCCAGTGTGATCCGGTCTGTCGTCCAGGGCGGATCGAAGGACATCCTTATCTCGACTTCCACGACCCCGGGGACAGAGGACACCGCACCCCGCACGTCCTGCTCAATGACCCCAATCGCCGGGCACCCGGTGAACGTCGGCAGGACGACTACACTCGCCCGTCCGGCGCCGACTTCGACGGAACGGATCATGCCCATCTCGACCACCGAAACGGCCGGGATCTCCGGATCGACGACGGTCTCGAGGGCTACCCAGACATCATCAGCCGTCGCCTCGTTCACCATGTCGCCTCCGGATCGGCTCGATAGGTACGCGTCATGTCCGCCCACAACGCGGAGAAGTCAGGGGAGTGACGGCCGCTGCGGCCTCCCAATCCGGCCGGCGCGCTCGCCTCGCCGGAGCCGCTCCGATCCGTGGCGATGAGGTCCCCAGAGGACGAGGCCACGAACTCGGCGCGCCACCCGTCTGGTGTCACCTCGGCGGGCAGACCCAGCCCGTCGAGAGCATCGACGGCCTCGCCCACGAAGCGCCGGCCGAGCTCTTCGGAAGGAACGGTGAGCCACCCCTCCCCGATGGCGTCGGCCTCGCGCTCGAACGGTTCGAATAGTCCTGCTGTGGCGCTCAAGACGGTCGTAGCAGCTTGGGTCAACTTGGTACGGCCCTCGATCGGGCCATGGGCAATCCGTTCCATCCACATGTCGGCGTGGATGAGGTGATAGCGTTCCTCCCTGCGTATCTTGGTCGCCAGATGGCGGAGATCGTCGTGCGCAGACTCCTCGAGAGCGGTCAGACGCAGACAATCCGCACGGTCGTAGAGCCATTGACGCGTAATCGTGTAGGCCCAATCGGAGTTCGGCCTTTCACAAAGGACGGCATGACGATACTCATCGACGCTGCGTCCCAGAGCCAGAGCATCGCGAGTCAGGCCGGTCAATGAGGACGCGATCGAGTAGTACGCGGCCGCATGACCGATTTCATCCTGGGCGATGGAAGAGAACGCAACGTCCTCTTCTATGTGGGGAGCGAACCCCGTCCATTCGGCATGACGATGGCCGAGTATGAGCTCGTCGTCGCCCAGCGCCGTCACTATGGCGACCAGTGACTCAGTCACAGGCTCTAACCCAGCTGCCCGGCCCGCCGGCGCGCCAGCTCGCGTTTTTGGACCACATCACGGTATGCATGCGCGAAGCGATAGGATTTATCGGCAGCGGGTTCAAGCAACGCCTCATCCGACCAGGAGTGGATCTCGCTGCGCCTGGTCACCCACAGGTATTGTCCCTCCTTCCTCCTCAAGTAGCACTCTTTGGCCATCAGCATGGCCATCTCCGAGTCGGGCGCGGTGACGGTTCCGCAATGCTCGAAGGGTTGCTTGTGCCCCGAGCGCCGAAATACTTCGTAGACATCCACTGATCAAGCAACCTGGGTCGCGGGCTCGGCCAAGGCCTGCCTCACCCACGCATGTTGTTCATACGTACTGCGACGAAGTTCCAGGCGCCGTGCGGTTTCGGGCCCCTGGTTGCGTTTGATCGCATCCAGCGGCGCCCAATCGATATCGTCTTCTCGCACAACCCAGTGCCCCCCGGATTCAAACGGCACGGGCGCAGGGAAGCTGAAGCCGAGCTCCAGGACCTTGGGGACGTAGCGATCGAGGAATTCGGCCCGCAGGTCCTCATTGGTTCGGGTCTTGACCTTCCATCGCAGCAACAGGTCTTTGTCGACGTTGCTACGGGGACCGAAGAAGTGGACGATAGGGAGCCACCACCGGTCGAGGGCGTCCTGAAACATCGCGCGTTGGTTGTCGGTTCCGGATGCCAGCTCGAGAGTTATGTCTTCGCCGTGACGCAGGTGGAGTTGCTCTTCAGCGCAGATCCGCTTGAGCACACGCGTGTAGGGCGCGTAGGAGGACTCGAGCAATGCAGCCTGCGTCACAAGCGCCGCACCATCGATCAGCCATCCAATGACCGCCACATCTCCCCAGTGCCGGGTGGGGTAATGAAAGACGTTGTGGAACTTCGATCGCCCATTCACCAGGTCCAGATACATCGTCTCTCGGCTCTTTCCGAGATCTTCGGCGATGCGGTAGAGGAGCTGCGAGTGGCCGACCTCGTCCTGGACCTTCGCAGTGAGCGACATTTTCCGCTGCAGGGACGGAGCATGTGGTATCTGCTCCCGCTCCGGGATCGCGCCCATCATCTCCGAGTTGGCATGCATCTCGATGAACTTGAGGACCCCCGCCCGATAGTCGTCGGGCATCCAGTCGGTTGCCTCTACCTTGCCGCCGGCCCCGACGTAGTGCCTGAAGTCGGTGAGTCTCTGCTCGTAGGTCACGGTGGGCCCTCCTTTGTGAGTCCATCCAAGATGAGATCGGACAGTTCCATCCCGATGGCGGCGGCGCTCATAGCGCCGTCCGGCCGGTACCAGGTGTAGATCCAATTACCGGCGGACAGCACCAACCGGCCGGCCATGGCTGCATCGACGCCGGGGCTGAACTCGCCCGATGCGATGCCGTCGGAGATGATCCTGCGCACCAGGCCTTCGTAAAGATCTCGCTTGGCCTGAATCTCGGCCCGGGGGGTGGGTGACAGGTAACGCCACTCGTTGAGGAACACCGTTGCGGCATCGAGATGCTGCGCGGCGGTGTTCACATGCCCCACCAGCAACGCCCGCAACCGCACGGCGGCCGGTCCGCCCGACGAAGCGGCGCGGCGCGCCATACTCAAGAAGCGATCCGCTCCCCCGTCCACCACATCGAAGAGCAGGTCCTCCTTGGAGCCGATGTGAGCGTAGAGGGAACCGCGTTGAAGGCCCAGGGCCCGGCCGAGATGCTGCATCGAGGTGCCGTGGTAGCCCCTCTCCGAAAAGAGCCGGGCGGCCGCATTCACGAGTTCGGCGCGCCGGGGGCTCGGGACGGGCCCGGCTGCACGGGGCGCACTTCGGCCTTCGGGCTCCTCCGGGGCGACACGGTCGGGTGCCGGGAGGGTCTCGACGGTGCGGGGCAATGTGGTCTCCTAACAAACGGTCGTTTGGCCCAGCCTACACCAGGCGGGGTGAGGTTCGCTGAGCCATCTCCCATCCAACGGAGCCGCCGGGCTGGCCTATTGTGCGCGAATGCCTGTGGGGCGCGAGGGAGACCGGACGGAGCGAGCGCGCGCCATCATCAGGCGCCTGGCGCGGGCCTACCCAGACGCCTCGATCGCACTCGACTTCTCGAACCCCTTCGAGCTGTTGGTCGCGACCATGCTGTCGGCTCAGTCGACCGACACGAAGGTAAATGAGGTCACGGCCATCCTGTTCTCCAAGTACCGGCGCCCGGAGGACTTCCTCGCCGTACCGGAGGACGAGCTGAAGGCCGACATCCGCCCAACGGGCTTCTTCAACCAGAAGACGCGTGCGCTGCGGGCGATGTCGCAGAAGCTCCTCGAGAGCTTCGACGGCGAGGTGCCCGGCACGATCGCTGAGCTCGTGACCCTTCCGGGGGTGGCCAGGAAGACCGCCAACATCGTTCAGGCCAACGCCTACCCCCAGTTGGCCAGGAAGGATCGTGACGCGGGGATCGCCGTCGACACCCACGTCGGCAGGCTCGCAGTGCGCCTCGGTCTGACCGATTTCGGATCCAAAGAGGCCGGCAAGATCGAACGCGATCTCATGGATTCGATAGCCAAGAAGGATCGGTTGAGGGCCGCGAACCTCTTGATCGAGCACGGGCGCCGTGTCTGCATCGCAAAGCGGCCCTTGTGCGGTCATTGTGTGATCGAGCCTCTGTGCCCGTCCAGCCAGAGAGCGGGGCTGGCCGACCGATACCGGCTGGCTCGTGGGTAAGGCGTCGCGGCACGTACGATGAAGTGGTGAAAAAAGTCATCCTGGCCGCGCCGCGTGGCTACTGCGCAGGGGTCGACCGGGCGGTGAAGATCGTCGAACGAGCGCTCGACACGCTCGGCGCGCCGGTCTACGTGCGCAAGGAGATCGTGCATAACCGCCACGTCGTCGAGGAGCTCGCCAAGCGGGGGGCCGTCTTCGTCGACTCCGAGGCGGAGATTCCCGACGGCTCTGTATGCATCTTCTCGGCGCACGGCGTCTCCCCGGCAGTTCGGCAGCGTGCCGAGGAGAAGAACCTCCAGGTCATCGACGCCACCTGCCCCCTCGTTACCAAGGTGCATCTCGAAGCCAAGCGGTTCGCTCGCGCCGGGCGGAAGATAGTGCTCGTGGGACATGCCGGCCATGAGGAGATCGAAGGTACCTTCGGCGAGGCGCCGAAGAGCACCCTGGTCGTCGAGGACGCAGCAGAGATAGACAAGCTGAAGCTCAACCCCCATGAGGCGGTTGCCTACCTCACGCAGACGACTCTTTCTGTCGACGACACCCTCGGTGTGGTCGAAGGACTGCGTGAGCGCTTTTCCAACATCGCCGGTCCCCGGTCGGACGACATTTGTTACGCAACTCAAAATCGTCAGGTGGCCGTGAAGGCCATAGCACCGCACGCCGACGTCGTGCTGATAGTCGGAGCGCGTAACTCGAGCAACTCGAATCGCCTGGTCGAAGTGGCCAAGGTGGCGGGCACCGACGCCCACCTCGTGCCCGACGAGTCAGAGCTCGATCCACAGTGGCTCGAGGGATGCGACACGGTGGGGGTATCGTCCGGAGCAAGCGCTCCCGAGGTGCTGGTCGATCGCCTGCTCGAGCGGCTGGCCGGCCTTGGCTACACAGACCTCGAGACCCGCGAAGTGACGACCGAGGACGTGACCTTTTCGCTTCCTCCGTGGCTCCGGGAGGACACCCCCGCCTAGACGATGGATTGCTCGATGTCGCCGGCGAAGTCGAAGTCGAGCGGGGTGAGTCCCCCCTCCGAGTGCGTGGAGAGGGACAGCGCCACCCGGTTGTAGCGGATATCGATGTCGGGATGGTGGTCGTAGCGCTCGGCCATCTTGGCGACATCGGTCACGAACTTGATGGCCGAAGGGAAGTCGTCCCACTCGAACACCTTGACGATGTGATCGTTGTCGCGCTCCCAGTCGCCCAGCTCGTCCAGGCGCTGCTCGATCTCTTCTTCGTCCAGCAGGTCCGGCAAGTTCACCTCCGAGGTTCGGCTCGCGGCGACGATACCCTTTCCGGCGGCCAAGTGAGCCCTTCTCCGTCGCCCCATACTTACCATCGTTCGCCCGGTGCTCGGAGCCACCCGGCGGTCAGTCGGAGCGGCGCGCCGGGGGACAATAGGGGTTGTGAGCACATCAGGATCAACACAGGCGCCGTCCACACCGCCGGAGCTGCTCCGGGAGTGTTGGGCTGATCGCTCCGAGCGCGGCAAGCTGGCGGTCACAGGGCCTCAGCGGGCCTGGTTTCTACATCAGGTGCTGACGCAGGCCTTTGAGGACATAGCCCCCGGCGAAGCCAGGGACACCGCGATGATCACCTCACACGGCCGCATGACCGGCTACCTCGAGACGGTCGCCACCGACGATGCCGTCATGTGCCACTTCGAGCCGGAGCTACGGGCCGGCCTGCCCGAGACCCTCGCCCGCTACGTCTTCGCAACCCAGGTCGAAATCCGGGACGTCACCGACGATTGGGGCCTCCTATTGACCGTGGGGGACCGGGCCCTCCAGGTGGCGCGCCGGGAGTGTCCCGGGGCCCTGGCTCACCCCACCCGGTCGTTCGGAGCCACCGCCTCCTACCTCTGGACGCCTCGCGCCGAGGTGGGCGCGCTCGTCGCAGCATGGCGCGGCGCCGGCGTAGCCGAGGGCAGCGAGGTGGAGCTGGAGGTTCTCAGGATCACCCGGGGGACGCCGCGATGGGGCCGGGATATGGGCCCCAAGACCATCCCCCAGGAGGCGGGCATCGAGTCGCGCGCGGTGCATTTCGACAAAGGGTGCTACCTGGGGCAAGAGGCGATGGCCAAGATCCATTTCCGCGGCAAGGTGAACCGAAAGCTGTTCCGGCTTAGATCCGCCGGGACGCTTCGCCCCGGCGCCGAGGTCAGGTCGGGTGAGGGCAAGGTCGGGACGGTGACCAGCGCGGTTGGCGGGCGCGCCTTCGCCCTGCTGCGGTACAACGTGGAGCCGGGCTCCGAGGTCTACGTCGAGGACGTGCCCGCATCGGTCACTCTGGTATAGAAGGGTTGTTTCCCAAACCCAAACCCAAACCCAAACCCAAACCCAAACCCAAAGGCTAGGAGGCTGGGGTGGCACACCATTACGAAGGCGACGACCTGATAATCAGGAAGATCGAGGTCGGAGACATGGGCAACAACGTCTACGTCCTCGAAGATCCGGACACTCACGAGGCGTTGATCGTCGACGGGTGCTTCGAGGCCGACACGATCCTGTCGGCCGTGGGCGACGCCCGGGTCGTGGGCATCGTGCAGACGCACGGGCACCCGGATCACATCCAGGCGCTCGCCGACCTCAAGGGCAAGCTGGGTGTGCCGGTCTACGCTCACCCGGGGGACGCCTACCCGGTGGAGATCGAGAACAGGTTGTCCGACGGTGACTCGGTCCCGTTCGGTACAAAGGAGGCGAAGGTGTTGCACACCCCCGGACACACTCCGGGTGGCACCAGCTTTCTAGTGGGCCGTCACCTGATCGCAGGAGACACGCTGTTCCCCGGAGGGCCCGGCAAGACCGAGAACAAGGCGGAGTTCGACCAGGTCATCACTTCGCTCGAGACCAAGCTGTTCACCCTTCCCGACGACACACCCGTGTACCCGGGCCATGGCGACGACACCACGATCGGCACCGAGAAGCCGCATCTGGAGGAGTGGGTGGCCCGGGGCTGGTAGCCCTGAGGGCCGCCCGATGCGATCGGTCCGGTGGCGGCCCCCACGAGGCCGGGCCCCGCCCGCAAGGCCTACGGCGACCCAGGCATAAATACCCGGGGGCCGAACAATGAAAGATATGACAGAACCGTCATCCCGGCCTTCGGAGATCACCCCCGGCGAGCGCGGCGCGTCCAGAGGGGATGCCCGTTTGGCCGGGGCACTTGCCACGGCGGTCGTTCTCGCCGCCCTCTGGGCGGTCTCTGGATGGGTGACGGCCGTGGAGTTCCTGCCCACTCAGGTGGCGACCAAGATCATCCGGTCGGTGCCGGGCGACCTCGCCACCTTCTTCATCGAATCGGTTGGCCACCTTGCCCGGCCCCTTCTCGTGGCCGGCGTGCTGGCCGGCGCCCTTCTGCTCGGCGCCGAGACGCTGGCCCGCACCGCCCGAGGCGGGCGCCTGCGACCGTTCCTGGCCGGAGCGGCGCTGGCGGTGATCGGCTGGCTGGCTCTGCTGCCCACCTCGTCGGGGGGGCTTGCGACCCCGCGCGCGCTGCTCTCGACCCTGGCGCTGATTGTGGCCGCACTCCTTTATGCGCGGATCGCCGAGGCCGTAGCCGCGGGGCGAAGCACCTCCCACACCCATGATCCTGGCCGCCGGCGGACGCTCGGGCTGGGAGCCGGTACGGCCCTCGCACTCGTGTTGGCGGGCGGAGTCGCCGGATATTTCGCGCGCAAGCTCGGCGGGCCGAACCGGGCCATCGCGCTGGTCGAGCCGGTCGAGCCGGCGCCCCTTCCCGAGCGTCCCGGCTTCCCACAGATCCCCGGCCTGACCCCCGAGATCACGCCGGTCGGCAAGCACTACGTCGTCGACATCAACCTGGTGCAACCTTCGGTCGAGGCCGAAGGCTGGAACCTCGAGCTGACGGGTGAAGTCGAGAGTCCGCTCGCTCTGTCGTTCTCCGAGTTGGGACAGGGCTTCGAGGTGGTCGAGGAGTACTCGGTGCTCACGTGCATCTCGAACGAGGTCGGTGGTGACCTGGTCGGCAGCTCGTTGTGGGGTGGGGTGCGGTTGAAGGACCTGCTCGACGCCGCCGGCCCTCTCCCGGGCGCCTTCGACGTGGTGTTTCGGGCAGCCGACGGTTACAGCGATTCGATCACCCTCGAAACCGCGCGGAGCCCCAGTGTTCTCCTCGCGTTCGCCCAGAACCGCCGGCCGCTCACCCAGGAGCACGGATTCCCCTGTCGCGTCAGGGTTCCTTCGACCTACGGCATGAAGAACGTCAAGTGGATCGAATCGATCGAGGTGGTGGCCCGGGACTACAAGGGCTACTGGATGGAGCGGGGATGGTCCGATCTGGCGCTGGTCAGGACCCAATCGCGCATCGACGTGGCAGGCGATTCGGGTGCGGCCGTGGCGGGCGACGCTACCTGGATCGCGGGCGTTGCGTGGGCCGGCGATCGTGGTGTGGACAAGGTCGAGGTCTCCACCGACGGCGGCCGCACATGGCACGACGCGCAATTGAAGCAGCCGATCAGCCCGCTCACGTGGCGTCAATGGGCCTACCGCTGGGCCCCGGAGGAGCCGGGGACCACCTCGGTGGTGTGTCGGGCGACCGACGGACTCGGCGAGGTTCAGACGAAGGACCTCGCCGCCCCCCATCCCGCAGGAGCGACCGGGTACCACCTGCGCGAGGTGACCGTCGCGTAGTGTGTCTCGGTCGTATGAGCCCCACTTCCGCCCCCTGGGATGCCATTGTCAGTTGAATTGACCAACGCGAGCCTCGCAGAGCTTCTGGGGCTCGAAGCGGACGCCGCCGAAGGGCATCGCAAGCGTGCCCTCGGACGTGCGTCGAGCGCCGCCCTTCTGTGGGCCGAGGAAGCCTCCGGCCTGGCTGCGCAGGGACGCTCGTTGACCGAGCTCGAGGCGGTCGGCCCGGGCATCGAGCGCCGCCTGGCGCAGTGGCTCGACCATCCCCCCGAGGTGCCCGAGCCACCCCCGGCGCGCCGGGGGTTCAACACCTTCGCCGCCGCTCGTGCCCAGGTGGCGTCGCAGCCCACCTGGCGCAGTGAGCTCAAAGCCGACCTGCAGATGCATACGACCTGGAGCGACGGGAGCTCGACGCTCGCCGAGATGGCGGCCGCCTGCGCCGGGCGCGGTCTGACCTACATCGCGATCACCGATCACTCCGGGGGGATGCGCGTCCCACGTGGGATGGACTCCCAACAACTCGCCGAGCAGGGGCGCGCCATCGATGAACTGAACGACGGCTTGGGCACCTCGGGGGACTTTCGGGTCCTTCGCGCCATCGAGATGAATATCGACGCCGAGGGTCAGGGCGACATGGGCCCGGAGGCGCTTCCCGGGCTCGATCTGGTGCTGGGGTCCTTTCACAGTGCGCTGCGCGTGCCCGAGGACTCGACACAGCGTTATCTCACGACGCTGCGCAACCCGAACATCGACGTGATCGGGCACCCTCGCGGACGGCGTTACAGCCGCCGCCCCGGGTTGAACGCGGACTGGGCTCGGGTGTTCGAGGAGGCCGCCTCTTTGGGAAAGGCCGTCGAGATCAACTCGCATCCTCACCGGCAGGACCTGAGCGAAGAGCTGCTGCCCATCGCCAACGCGTCCGGCGTGATGTTCACGATAGGGACGGACTCGCACGACCCCACCGAGTTGCGCTTCGTCGATATGGCGTTGGCTTCCGCCATGAAAGCGGGAATCGAGCGGGCGCGCATCCTGAACTACCGCACCTGCGCCGAGCTGCAGTCGTGGGTGGCATCCCACCGTTGAGCTCGTACGATGGCGCCCCGTCCGCCCCGACAAGAGAGCCTTTTGTGTGAACCTGCATACCGAGCATGAGTACGTTCCCATAGGGCGCGCGGAGCTCGAGGCGCGGACGGAATCGGGGGCATTGTTCCGGAGTGGCTCGGCGAGGGTCGAGGTGACGGCGCTTGCACCAGACCTCTGGCGCGTCGGCATGTTTGCGCACGGCCGGGCCCCCGACTACTCGACCGAGGCCATAGCCCGGGCCCGGTGGGGCCCGGTGCCCCTCGAGTACGCCGGTGGGGACCGTGCCGTCACGCTCTCAACCGAGTCGGGCAGCGCCATCGTGGCCCTGGATCCACTGCGCATCACCTTCTCCGACGGCGTCGGCCGTACGTTTGCGGCCGACGATCCGGCTAGGGGAATGGGAACGGTTGCAGGATCGCCGGGCGAGCCGTGGACCGCCCCGGTAGGTCCCGCGGTGCGCCTGTACAAACAGCACCACGCAGCGGAGCGCTACTTCGGTTGCGGAGAGCGAACCAGCGGGCTCGAAAAGACCGATTCACATCAGACCTTCTGGAACATCGATCCTCCGATAGGCCACACTGCAAGCCTCAGCAACCTGTACACGTCGATCCCATTTCTGTTGGCGCTGGACGGCGGTAAGGCTTGGGGTTTGTTGTTCGACAACACGCATCGAGTCGAGTTCGACCTCGCCCGGGACGATCCGGCCACCGCCTGCTTTGGCGCCGACGGTGGTGATCTCATCTACTACGTGTTCTGCGGCCCCTCGCCGCGCGCTGTATTGGGCCGGTACACCGAGCTGACAGGCCGGACGCCGATGCCGCCGCTGTGGTCACTCGGCTACCAGCAGAGCAAGTACTCGTACATGGATGCCGACGAGTTGCAGGCCATCGCACGCTCGTTCCGGGCACGGGACATTCCGTGCGACACCCTCTACCTGGACATCGATTACATGGACGGCTACCGGGTTTTCACCTGGGACCGCGAACGTTTCCCCGATCCATCGAAGCTTCTCTCCGAGTTGGCCGACGACGGCTTTCATGTCGTCACGATCATCGATCCCGGCGTCAAGGTAGACGAGAACTACTTCATCTATACGGAGGGGCGCCGCGCCGATCTGTTCTGCAAGACATTGCATGGCGACGAGTACCACAATGTCGTGTGGCCGGGCATGTGCGCATGGCCCGATTTCACCAGCTCGGGTGCGCGGTCATGGTGGGGGGACAACCATCAGACGTTGATCGATGCGGGTGTCGCAGGGATCTGGTGTGACATGAACGAGCCGTGTGTGTTCGTCCCTCTGCAGGACACCTTCCCCGCCGATGTCGTTCACAACGGAGACGGCGATTCAAAGGTGCATGCGCAGGTACACAACGCCTATGGATCGCTCATGGCTCGCGCCACCCGTGAGGGGCTCGAACGTCTGCAGCCGGAGCGGCGCCCGTTCGTGATCACCCGGGCCGGCTATGCGGGATTGCAGCGCCACGCCCTGCAGTGGACTGGAGACAACTCGGCCTGGTGGGAGCACCTGTCGATGAGCATGCCCCAGCTGCAGAATCTCGGGCTAAGCGGCGTTGCGTGGGCAGGATCGGACATCGGCGGCTTCCACGGCGACTCGAACGGAGAGCTTCTGGCGCGTTGGACCGAGATGGGCGTTTTCCAGCCGTTCTGTCGCAACCACAATGCCAAAGGCTTTCGTCCGCAAGAGCCGTGGTCTTTCGGCGAACCGTTCGAGTCCGTGTGCCGCAAGATGATCAAACTTCGGCAGCGGCTCTTACCGTATCTCTACAGCGCCTTCGAGGAGTGTCATCGCACCGGCGCGCCGATCCTCCGGCCGCTGTTATTTGAGTATCCCGAGGACGAGACCACCTACACGATGGACGACGAATTTCTGGTCGGAGATGCGCTGCTCGTTGCTCCCATCACCAAACCGGGCGTCGAGCACAGACACGTCTACCTTCCGCAGGGGGCTTGGTGGCACCTGTGGAGCGGCGAGCGCTTCTCGGGCCCGGCCCACATTCTGGTGCACGCCCCTCTTGGTTCCCCGGCACTTTTCGTGGCGGCGAACAAAGCGGTGGCGATGTGGCCCGACATGAACCATGTCGGTGAGCGTGCGGCCGAGCCTCTCACTCTGATGGCGTTCGTGGACGAGGGCCGCGGCGAGGCGGTTCTCTACGAAGACGCCGGCGACGGTTACGCCCATAGGGATGGGGACTATGCCCGCACCCGAATAGTGTGCGAGGGGTCGCCCGAGACGTTGACTGTGAGCGTCGGCAAGCGTGAGGGCGCCTTCACTCCCGCTCGATCGCAGATGTCCCTCGAGTTGCGGGGACTCGGCCGGGAGCCCGAGGCGGTCGAGGTCGACGACCGGGCCGTCGGCTACGAATGGGATCCAGACACCGACACGTTGACGGTGACGCTTGACGACGATGCCTCGGGACACAGATTGACCGTCAGACGAAATGGGGCGGCGTGAGCAAGCTCCTCGAACGGGCCCTCACGGTCGAGTGCGACGGTCTGCAGCTTGACGGAGGTGCATGGATTCCCCCCGAACCGAGGGCGACGGTGGTCCTGTTGCACGGGATGCCCTCCCAGATGCCCCCGGCTCCAGGCTCGGTCGACTATCCGGGATTGGCGCGCCGATGGGCCGAGCGGGGCTGGGCGGCTATGTGGGCCGATATGAGAAGCGTGCGCGGCTCTCAGGGCTTCTTCTCGATCGAGGGCTGGGTCCGGGATGCGCTCGCATGGCTGGGAGCAGCGCAGGCGCTGAGCCCGGGAAAACCGCTGGCGGTCATCGCAACCTCGGCCGGGGGGCCGGTGGCCGCCGAGGCCATCCGGCGGGGCGGGCCGGCGGATGCGCTTGTTCTGCTGGCCGCGCCGGCCGGATGGGAGGGGTTTGCCGACGATGCCCACGATGGGGCGCGCCGGGTGTTGTTCGGGAGCGGACTGGCGCTCGGCCCGGGTGTGCTCGAGGACCCGACGATGTGGGCGGCGGAGTTCGACGGGGTGACGACGGAGCGCTCGATCGAAGAGGTAGGCATCCCGACGCTCGTGGTGCACGGGACCGCAGACACCGTCGTCCCGGTCAGCCACGCTCACCGCATCGCGGCGCACGCTCGGCGCGCCGAGCTCGCCATCCTCGAGGGCGCCGAGCACAATCTCCGCCACGACCCGGTGGTGATGGACCAGGTCGCTCGCTGGCTCGAGCAGGCCCTCGGGCTCGCCGCCGCCGAGGCCTCATGACGGCCTGGGTGACGGGCATTGTGGCGGCGGGTGTGACCCTTGCCCTGCTGACCGGCGTCACCAGGGGCTTCGACACCGCGTCCCTGCCGATCCTGGCGGGCATCGTGGCCCTCGGGGCGCTGGCGATCGCCGTGGCCCGGCGCGCCGGTACGGGCACCGTCGGGCCCGGCCGCTGCGACGGCTGCGGCGGCCTCATCTCACCCAACGCCCCGGTCTGCAAACACTGCGGGGCGGCCACAGCCCCCTAGCCGCAACCGAAACCTCGGCCCGGTCTCTGTGGCTCGGCGACCGCCCGAACGGTCGCCGGCACCCAGAACTACAGCAGCGAAGGCTGGTTGCGGGGGCGCTCCGGCCCTCCCCCTCGAACGTCGTCGGCGGGGAACTCGATCAACGCCACGACCCGTGCCGCCATGAAGCGGGCGGTGCGCACCGACTCGCCGTTGCGGGTGACCTCGGAGACCTCAATCGTCCCGCGCCGGTTGGCGACGTCGATTCGCCTTCCGGCCTTCGAGGCCATGATCTCGTAGGTCTTGGTTCCGTCCCCGACGTCGACGACGATCTCGACCCTGTCACCCTTCATGCCTCAATCGTCCCACACCTCGGGTCACCGGCGTCGAAAGCCGGGCGCGCGGGCGCTATCGTCGAGGATGGCATTCCGACTCCGTGGAGGTAGCGGTGGCAGACAGAGGCGACTCTTTCGATCTGGTGATCCTTGGTGGGGGTAACGCAGGCTACGCCGCAGCTTTCCGGGCGGCCTCCCTGGGTATGGCCGTCGCCATGGTCGAAAAGGACAAGGTGGGCGGCACCTGCTTGCATCGAGGGTGCATTCCAACCAAGGCGTTGCTGCACGCCGGCGAGCTCACCGACGAGATCCGCCATGCAGGAGACTTCGGGATCATCGTCCAGGACGAGCCTCAGGTCGATTGGGGCAAGGTGCTGGACTTCAAGGACAACGTCGTCAACAAGATGTACCGGGGCCTCCAGCATCTGGTCAAGGCGAACAAGGTGGAGCTCGTTCAAGGTGAAGGGGTGCTGGCGGACCCGACCACCGTCGTGGTCGACACCGAAGAGGGCGAGCGCCGCCTGAAGGCCGAGAAGGCCGTGCTGCTTGCCCCCGGCTCCTACCCGCGCGACCTGCCGTTCATCTCCGCCGACGGCGACAAAGTCCACAACTCGAACTACGGGCTCATTGCCGACGACATCCCGTCCTCGATCATTATTGTGGGCGG
>JACDDL010000316.1 GCA_013817045.1 Actinomycetota bacterium
GAAGCTCGGCGCGTACCTCTAACACCTTCGCCAACTGGTCTTGGTCCTGACAAACAATCACCTTGGAATCCGAATGGCCCGCGATATGGGCCACCTGCTCCGGCGAGTTCGTGGAGTAGACGGGGACAGTGACTCCACCCATGGACATGCAGGCGAGATCGGCGAAATGCCATTCGGGGCAGTTCTTGGACAGGAGGCCCACCCGGTCCCCCGGCCGAAGGCCCAGGGCGCGCCAGCCCCGGGCGGCGCGCCGGACGTTTGCCCCGTAGTTCGCCCAGGTGATGTCCTCCCATCGCCCCGCCACCTTGTGCCGGAGGGCGACCTCATCGGGAGTGCGCTCGACCCGTTCCCACAACTTGTCGACGATCGTCTCGGACGCCACAAGGTTTCCCTTCGGTTACCCGCTTCGGATGCCGGACGTAAGTCTAGGGCGCGCCCGAGCTTCGTGAGAGTACGGCCTCGATCCGATCGGGGATCGGAGGGTGGGTGAACAACGCCCAAACGAGGGGCGCGGGCGGCTTCAGGTCCGCCAGGTTCGCATAACCGAGCCTGCGGAAGACCCGCACGGCGGTGTTCGGGCTATCGCTCAACTCGATCGCGATGTCGTCGGCGCGCGCCTCGAAGATGCGGGAGATGGTGTTTTCGATCGGGAGAACGACCAGCCCGGCCAGCAGGGCAAAAAGGAGAAGGACGGGGATCGCCCTGAGATCCGCGACACCGGAAGCTCCCGCCCAGTCCCACACTCCGGATTGCCGCGCAAGAAAAGCCAGCGCGCCGAAGCCGGCCAGCAGGCCCACGGAGCTGAGCGCGAGGTTCTTCCAGATGTGGCCTTCCATCCTGTGACCCAGCTCGTGAGCGACGACGAGAATGGTTTCGTCTTCGGATCCGGAGCGCAACAGCGTGTCGTAGAGGACGAGTCTCTTCGTGCTACCCAGCCCTGCGACATAGGCGTTCTCCGTAGTGGTCCGCCGGCTCGCGTCGGCCACCAGAACATCGGTGATGTCGACTCCCGCCGTTTCGGCGAGCTGCTCCACGCGCGTCCTGAGTCCGTCATCACCCAGAGGAGTGAACTTGTTGAACAAGGGCGTTATGACGACCGGATATATGAAGACCAACAGGGCGGTCAGCGCCGTGAAGGTCGCCCAGCCCCACAACCACCAGGTGCGAGGCTGCCATCGCACTACCCCGTAGAAGGCAACGGCAGTGACCACCGCCGTTACCGCTCCGACAAGCAGCGAGCGGCCCTGATCACCGAACCACGAGCCCACCGACTGGGTCGAGAGGCGCCAGGCGTCCTGCATGGCATAGCCGCGCACGTACCCCAACGGCAGAGACACGGCGGCCGCCATCACCACCATGGCGATCGCCAGGACCGCGGCATGGACGACCCACCCTCCTGGGAGGCGCTGCACCTGTTCGACGAGCCGGCCGAAGGGGCCACGGGCCAACACCACCAGCAGCGTCACCTGCAGAGCGGTGCCCAGCAGAAAAGCGAGATAGCCGGGCCCACGGTAAGCGGCGTGGCGCGCCACGTCCTCGGGGCTGAAATCGGCTCCTCTGGAAGGACTGTTGGCCGCCCGCCCCGGCGCGGCCCGGCGCACCTCCGAAGGCGTCCGCGATACCAACGCCACCGTGGCGGCGCTACCGATCGACAGCGCCAACACGATCACCGCTGCGCGCATGGGGGTCATGGGAGCAGGTTAGTGGCTGCAAGGGTTCGGGTCGCAACAGCTCAGGCGTAGCGCTCGTCCACGATGCCACCCGGGCCGGATGCCGGCGCGCCGGCTCCCTCGGGGGGCCTGGATCGGAACTTGAGCACAGGCAGCAGCCCCACACCCGACAACGCCACCAGGGGTGGCTCCATGGCATCGTCGATCTCGACCGCGCCGTGGGGAGGGTGAAGCAGCGCAGTCACCAGGCAGTCGTCGCAGTGCTCCGACTGGTACATCGCACATTCCGTGCAGTCGATCCTCATTCGCCTCTCCTCCTTGCCCACGGCTTCCCATCGATCCAGAGCGGGTGCGGGTCGCTTGCGGTCCCGGCTCTCGTCGAGTTGCTGTGGGTCAAGGTAGTGCGGCGGTGTGACAAGTTTGGGTAAGGCTTCTGCAGGAAGAACAAAAAAAACTGGAAGGGGCAGGATATGGAATACCGCTCGCTGGGCAGGACCGGGGTCAAGGTCAGCCCACTGTGCCTCGGCTGCATGATGTTCGGCGGACCGACCGACGACTCGGATTCGGCCGACATCATCGACCGTGCGCTCGATGCCGGCATCAACTTCGTCGACACGGCCAATGTCTACAGCCGGGGCCGAAGCGAGGAGTCTGTCGGCAAGGCCTTCAAGAAAAACGGCCGGCGCGACCGGGTCGTGCTCGCCACCAAGGTGCATGGAGCCATGGACGACGACGATCCCAACGCCGAAGGCAACCACCGGCGCAACATCATCCAGGGGTGCGAGGCCTCGCTCAAACGTCTGCAAACGGACTACCTCGACCTCTACCAGATTCACCGCCCGAGCTCCGAGGTGCCCATCGACGAGACGCTCAGGGCCCTCGACGATCTGGTCCGGGGCGGCAAGATCCGCTATTTCGGCTTCAGCACCTTCGGCGCGTGGCAGGTGGTCGAGTCGCTGTGGGCGTCGAAGGAGCTGGGGCTCAACCGGGTGGCCACCGAGCAGCCCCCGTACCACCTCCTCGACCGGCGAATCGAGCGCGAGCTCATCCCCGTGGCCGAGAGTTACGGGATCGGGCTGATTCCCTGGTCGC
>JACDDL010000317.1 GCA_013817045.1 Actinomycetota bacterium
CCAACAAGAGGTTCATCATCGGCCCGGCAAGCGCCACGATGGCGGCCCCGAACCGCTCCGACGACAGGGCCTGGGTCCGGAATTCGACCGGCTTGCCCCATCCGAAGCCGATTAGGAATATCGCAATGGTGCCGATCGGGTCGAGATGGCGCATGGGGTTCAGGGTCAGGCGTCCCATGGCGCGCGGGAGCCGGTCCCCCTGGAGGTCCGCGGCCAGTGCATGCCCGTACTCGTGCAGGGCGATGGCGCCCAACAGCGAAGCCGAGAGCAGGACGAAAACGAGCGGATCGGTGCGGAGAAGAGAGAGAAGGCCACCCATAGGTGCTCGGTATTCTAGGCTGCGCCGGCCCGAACAAGTCCGGTCCACAAGAACCACCCACTCTATCGAGGGATCCATGAGCTCAGACGAAGGCATGCAGAGGGTTTTCAGCGGCATCCAGCCCGACGGCGAGCTCCACCTGGGGAACTATCTGGGCGCGGTCCGCCACTGGGTCGGGCTGCAGGAGAGCTACCGCTGTTTTTTCTGCATCGTCGATCTCCATGCGATGACCTTGCCGTGGGATCCGGCCGCGCTGAGTGAGACAACCCTGAAAACCGGGGCCCTGCTCCTTGCCTGCGGGGTTGATCCCGCCAGGTCGATTCTGTTCGTCCAGTCGGAGGTGGGCGAGCACCCCGAGCTCGCCTGGGTCTTGAGCTGCGTCGCACGCATGGGCGAGCTGCGCCGGATGGTTCAATTCAAAGAGAAGTCCAAGGGCGAAACCGAGTCGGTCGGGGTCGGTCTTTTCACCTACCCGGTGCTTCAGGCGGCCGATGTGCTCCTGTACAGGGCCCACGCGGTGCCGGTGGGGGAGGACCAACGCCAGCACATCGAGTTGATGAGAGACCTGGCGGTGCGCTTCAACTCCACCTTCGGGGACACCTTCACGGTGCCGCAGCCGTTGATCTCTCCGGCCGGCGCACGCATCATGAGCCTCGACGAGCCCACCCAGAAGATGAGCAAGTCCTCCCCGCGCCCCGGCTCGAAGATCCTGCTGGTTGATTCCCCCGACACGATCCTGAAGAAGGTGCGTTCGGCCGTCACCGACTCGGGACGGGAGGTCGCGGCGGGGGACGACAAACCGGCCCTCACGAACCTGCTCACCATCTTCTCGGTCGTGGACGGGACGGATGTCCCCGCCGTCGAGCGCCGATTCGCCGGGTCGGGCTACGGGGCCTTCAAGACCGCTCTCGCCGAGGCGCTGATAGAGCGCCTTGCCCCGATCCGGAATCGTTACGGCGATCTCCTCGCTGACCCGGCCGAGACCCGGCGACTGCTGTCCGCCGGAGCGGCCAGGGCGGCCGAGGTGGCCGGGCCGACCATGGACGAGGTGAGGGCCCGGACGGGCCTGGTGCCGCGGAGGTCCTCTGGGGCCGCCGGCGTCCCCTGAGAACCGGGCGCGTGTCCCCCTCTCCAGGGGCCTCAATCCCGTCCGTCGCATGGATCCGGGGATAGGCTCGAGCGGAGAGAATCATCTCTCGGTAGACAAATCGACAAGTAGACGAGGTCGTTGAGGAGGTTGCGACGGTGCCCTATGAGGTCAAGCTCGAGGTGTTCGAGGGCCCCATCGACCTGCTGCTCAATCTGATCGGGCGCCGGCGGGTGGACATCTACGACGTCCCCCTCGCCGCCATCACCGACGAGTACATGGGGGTGCTCGGACGGATGGAGACCACCGACCTCGAGACGTCCACCGGGTTCCTGGTGGTGGCGGCCACCCTGCTCGAGCTCAAGAGCAGCCGGTTGCTCCCGGCCCGGGAGCCGGCCGAGGTGGACACGGCCCTCCTCGAGGGCCGGGACCTGTTGCTCGCCCGTCTCCTCGAGTGCGCCACCTATCGCGAGGCGGGGGCGTGGATCGCAGCGGGCCTCGAGATCGGCGCCGCCTGGCACGGGCGCACCGCGGGCCTGGAGCCTCAGCTCGTCGACCTGGCGCCGGACCTGCTCGCGGGCACCTCGACCCAGGACCTGGCTCGCGCGGCGGGGTCGGCATTGGCGCCCCGGCCCGTCGCCGAGTTCGATGGCTCGTTCGTCCCCCCGGCGACGGTCTCCGTCAGAGAGGCGATCCTCGAGGTGGCCTCCGAGCTCGAGCGGAGAGGCCGGGCAACCCTCGAGGAGCTGTGTGGGTTGCGTTTGACCCCTATCGACGTCGTGGCCCGCTTTCTTGCCCTGCTCGAGTTGTTCAAGACGGGCGCGGTGGACCTCCACCAACACGAGCGTTTCGGGGCGGTCACAGCCGCCTGGACGGGGGAGGCCGACGCGGCGGCGGCCCCGGACGCGGCCGAGGACTATTCACTGGAGAGGGGCGGATGACCGTGCCCGAGCGCAAGATCCTGGAGGCGATACTGCTCCTGGCGGACGAGCCGTTGCCGGCGGGCCACATCGGGGAGGTGCTGGAGACTCCTCGAGTAGAGGTTGAGGCTTCCCTCCGGGAGCTCGCACGAGGCTACGCAGAGGAGGATCGGGGTTTCGTCCTGCGCGAGGTAGCAGGCGGCTGGCGCTTCTACAGCCATCCCGACTGCGCGCCCTGGCTCGAGCGCTTCGTCCGGGAGCGCAAAGGCGCCCGCCTGAGCGGCGCCGCTCTGGAGGTGCTGTCCATCGTCGCCTACCGGGCACCGATCTCGCGGGCGCAGATCGCCGAGATCCGAGGGGTCGACTCCGACGGGGTGGTTAGAACGCTCCTTCAGCGGGACCTCATCACGG
>JACDDL010000318.1 GCA_013817045.1 Actinomycetota bacterium
AGCACTAGCCTCCTATCGCCGCTTCCCGGAGTCCCCGGTAGAGCAGGGCAGGGTCACCCAGGCGGCGGCGGAGTTGCCGTTCCAACCCGGCGATCGGATACAGGTTCTGAGGAGCACGGGGGTCCTTGTGCCCGGCCGAGGCGAACCGTGGAAGCGTCGCGGTGACCGAGTCGGCCAGCGCCACCACCTCTCTCACCTCGAGGTCCGCGTTTGACTCGCATCGAACGATTCCTGCCCAGTGGGACCCGGGAGGCCCCGGGAGGCGGAGGTACCACGAGAACTTGCTCCAGGTGGACGCCGTCATCATGAAGACGGGCGTGCGCTGGCCCGGCGCGAGCTTGCCGATGACGGCGTGCAAAGCCGGCGGCAGGTAGGCAACGTGGTGGGTCTTGACGTAGCCCACCGCTCCGGGGATGTTCAGGCGCCCGGTCAGTGGACCGTCTACCACGATGAGGTCGGCGGGGGCGCATTCCGCGACAGAGACCTCCAACCGGCCCATGTGCAGCTGCAACGCGAGTGCAAGTTGCTCGGGGGTCTCGCCCCCGGCCGAGCACACCGGATAGTGCGCATAGCGCGTTGAGATGCCGATCGCGTCGTGGTTGGGAAAGCAGAACAGGCCCCTGCGCACGTCCGCAGCGACGACCTCGGCGCGCCGATCGCAGCGAACCGCACCGGCCGAATAGGACGCGCAGATCGCCGGACGGACCGTCCCCTGGGAATCCTCGATCCATACGCTGGCGTCGACGCGCCTCACCCCGTCGGTGAACAGGATCTTCTCCGGAAGGCGCGCTCTCGGTGACGCCGAAACGGGCGCCCACCGCGAGGGGGCCGTTTCGATCGAGGCGTCGACGGCGGCCTCGCTGGGAGAGTCCGTTACGGCCTCCATCGAGGTTCCGTACTCAGGCGCCCAAGCCTCGACCGAGAATTTCACTGTTTCCACCGAGAGCTCACAAGTGTCATCGGCAACCTCACAAGTTCACCCGTTTCACGGTCGAGGAAACCCCTTTGCTCACCTGGTACTGCACGGGCACCCGGTCGGCCAGGTCGCGCACATGGGTCACGATGCCGACCATGCGGTCTTTGCTTGCAAGGTTCTCGACCGTGGCGGCGACGGTCTCCAGGGTGTCACTGTCCAGGGTGCCGAAGCCTTCGTCCAAGAAGATCGCCTCGAGCCGAGCGGCGCCTTCCGCAGCCAGTTCCGACAGATGCTCGGCGAGGGCAAGGGCAAGCGACAGCGACGCCAGAAAAGTCTCGCCCCCAGAGAGCGTCTTGGCCGAGCGGGTCTCGTTTGCGTTGTGGTGGTCGACGACCTGAAAGTCCCCAGTGTCGTTCAGGGCCAGGGAGTATGCCCCGCCTGATAGCTCCAGGAGAATCACGCTTGCGCCCTCGACCAAGCGCCCGAGCGCCTCGTTGACGATCCAGCGTTCGAAACCCGTGGCGCTGAGGTGGTGCGCAAGAGATCCTGCGACCTCGCCCTCGATGCGTGCGGCCTGGATCTCCTCGCGGGTGTCGGCAGCGACCCTGATTCCCTCTTCGATCTTGCCGAGGTGCGCCAGAGCACGCTCGTGCGCGACGACGACCGCGTGTTCGACCTCCTCGGTCGCTGGCAGGTCGATGTTGCACTCACGGCAGCTTGCCTCGAGCTCGGCGACGAGGAGGGCGCGCTCGCGATTCGCCTGCTCGGCGCGCCCGCGCGCGTCTGCTGCTTGTGCAGCCAACTCCGGCATCTTGTCCACGGCCCACCCGGTCAACTCGGTCCAATCGCGGCTCAGATCGGTGCGGGTCGCAGGAGGCGGGCCGAGAACAACGAGGCCATCGCGCACCGAGTCGAAGTCCCGGAAGAGGTCCCTTTCCTTGTCCTTGAGGGTCTGGTGTGCGGTCACCTTTGCCCGGAGCTTGGCGCGCGCCTGCTTCTCGCTTGCGCCGGCCGACTCGAGGTACACATCCGCTGCGTCGACGGCCTCCAACAATCTGTTGATGTCGTCCGCATCAGGGTGTTGGGCGAGGGACAGATCGGCTGCATTGATCTGTTCCTGCAGTGTCACGAGCGTCCCGTCAATGGTCAGGCGCGCCGCCTGTGCCTGGGACAGAAGCGTTCGCGCCCTGTCCCGATCCGCGCTGGCGTTCTCGACCGCCGCATTTTTGGCGGCGATGTCGGGCGCGGCGGGATGGACGGGAAGTATGCCCACCTCTTGCCGGCACACGGGGCATGGTTCGCCCTCTGCCAGCGCACCGGCGAGATGCTGCGCCATGTGCTCCTCTTTGGCGGCGTTCCACTCCGAGTTGGCTTCTTCCACCAGTTTCTCGGCCGCCTCGTAAAACGATGTAGCGAAGGCCTCGGCATCTCTGTGTTCCTGCAACCTCAACCGCTCGGGGGCGGCAAGGGCGATGAGCCGGGCGCGCCGGATGTGCTCTTCGCGGGCGGTTATCAATGGGTCTCGCTCGGGCAGGGCGCGGCGCGCCGAGTGGGCGGTATCCACCGCCTTTTCGGCTTCATCCGCAGCGATCTGCGCAGCCTCCCGATCGGCTTCGGCGGCCTGAAGTTCAACTCCGAGCCGGGCAATGCCTGGGGGGATTGTCAGGGATCCGAGCATGGCATGCAGTTTCTCTTTGTCCTGCAGGTCGGCCTCGGCCTTGGTGGCAGCATCCTCGAGCGACATCAGCTCGGGCTTTGCCTCGATTACCCGCCCCTTCAGCGCGTCCAGAAGCGTCACCCGCTCCGCTGCCTGGGCA
>JACDDL010000111.1 GCA_013817045.1 Actinomycetota bacterium
TGTTCGAGATGTAGAGCCACAGCAGGAACACGATCACACCGGCAAGGCTTCCGTAGGTTGCGTTGTAGGTGGCGAACTGCGAGACGTAGAAGCCGAACGCGAGGGAAGCGGCGATCCACAGCACCACGGCAAGCACGCTTCCCGGTGTCACCAGGCGCCAACTGGGCTGCTTCACGTTCGGAGCGACGTAGTAGAGGACTGAAACCATGACCATGACCAGCAGCACGAGCACCGGCCACTTCGCGTAGTCCCATATCGTGACCGCGACGGACTCGAGCCCGATTGCCCGGCCCACCGCCTCGGACAGCGGGCCGGTTACGACGATCGCCACCGAAACGATCGCCAGGCCGAGGACCATGACGATCGTGATGACGATCTGGAGCGGGCGTTTGCGCCAGAATGGCCGCTCATGTTCCATCTCGTAGATCAGGTTCGAGACGCGCATGAACGCGCCGATGTATCCCGACGCCGCCCACAGGGCGCCGAGTGTTCCGAACCCCAGCAACGCTCCGGCCCCGGCCTTGTTCGACACGAGGCTCTGGATCGTGCTCCGGAATAGCGCGACCGCTTCGTCGGGGCCGATCTGAGCGACGATATCGAGGAGCCTGTTGGTCATCTGTGGGTCCTGGCCGATGAGCCCAAGCAACGAGACGAGAACTATGAGGCCGGGAAATACCGACAGGACCGCGTAGTAGGTGAGCGCGGCGGCCCAGTCGGTCAGGTTGTCGTCTTTGTATTCGGCGAGGGTTCTTTTCAGTACTCCCACAGGCGCCCCTTTGCTACGACCAGAGCTCGCTCAGCCAGCGGTCCACGCTTGCGGTTCCTGCGGCCGGAGCCCCGTTGTGTTCTCCGCCTTCCTCCGGCGCGCCCCACAAACGCTGTTCGAACAAGCCCCGAACGTGCGCCGGCAGAAAACGCGTGAGTTGAGCATAGCCGTGCGCGTCGTCAAGTCCCATCCGACGATGGTAATAGCGGAGGGGGAAATGCACGCACAGGCTCTGTTTGGCGCGCGTCAGAGCTACGTAGAACAAACGGCGTTCCTCCTCGATCTCGTCCACGTCCCTTGTAGCCATGTCGGACGGGATCATCCCGTCGGCCGCATGGATTACGTGCACCGCCTCCCACTCGCAGCCCTTGGCCGAGTGGATGGTGCTGAGGTTGAGGTAGTCCTCGTCGAGCATCGGCGCACCGGCGAGCTCACCGGTCGACTGCGGCGGATCGAGGCATAGGTCGGCGATGAGCCGGCTTCTCGACGAATATCCGGATGCGATCTGAGCCAGCCGTTCGGCGTCGGCCACGCGTGCGGCGGCATTGTCGTACCGGCGCTGCCACGAGGGCGTGCACCACAAGGTCAGCCTTTCGATCTCCACCGCCGGTTGCCCGGGCGTGGCAGCGCAATCTGCGAGCGCGGCGCGCAGCTCTTCGAGATGCGGGGCTGCCGGCGCGGGGGCTTTGGGGAGTGTCTCGAGCATCGCCGATAGGGGGGACCGCTGGGATCTAGGGCGTACGCCGAGCTCGGCCATGATCTTCGAGGACGTGGACGGCCCGACGCCGTCGAGCAGCTGGAGCGTGCGCCACCACGCAAGCTCGTCCCAGGGGTTCTCGAGCACGCGCAGCAGCCCGATCATGTCCTTGATGTGCGCGGCCTCGATGAACCGCAGGCCCCCGTACTTGACGAAAGGTATGTTGCGCCGGGACAGCTCGATCTCGAGGTGCGCGCTGTGCAGCGCAGCGCGAAACAGGACCGCCTGTTGCTTGAGCTCGACTCCGCGTTCGCGCTGCTCGAGGACCTGCGTGCAAACGGCGTCCGACTGAGCGGCTTCGTCGGTCGAGGTGATCAACTGCGGCGGGGTGCCTCCGGAGCGCTCGGTCCACAACGTCTTGGCGTAGCCGGTCCGGCTGCCGGCCATAATCGCGTTGGAAGCCTCGAGGATCGGGTTGAGTGAACGGTAGTTCTGTTCGAGCATCACCCTGCGGGTGCCCGGGTAGCTGTCGGGGAACTCGACGATGTTGCGCACGGTCGCGGCGCGAAATGAATAGATGGCCTGGGCGTCGTCGCCGACGACGGTGATGTTGGCGGGGTCGGACCGCATGCCGCGCAGGATGTCGCCCTGGACGGCGTTGGTGTCCTGATACTCATCCACGAGTATGTGATCGAACAGACCGCGCAACACCCCGGAGATTCTCGGCGCGCCGAGCAGCGCGTTCCAGAACAGCAGCAGGTCGTCGAAGTCGAGCACGTTCTGCCCGCGCTTGCGCTGCGTGTAGGCCTCGAAGGCCACCTTGATGGGCTCGGCGTCCGCAGCGCACCACGGAAAGTGCGCCGCCAGGACATCTGCGAGCTTGGTGCGCGAGTTCACCGTGCGCGAGTAGATAGCCACGAGGGTCTCGGGTTTTACGAGGCGGCGCGCCGAGGTGTCGACGCGCAGTTCGTTGCGCACGAGGCTCATGAGATCGCCTGCGTCGGCCACGTCTATGACCGTGAAGCCGCCGTCGAGGCCCGCAGCGGCGCCGTAGATGCGCAGAAGCCGGTGGGCGACCGAATGAAAGGTCCCGCCCCACACCCGTCCGGCCGCCTCGGGCGAGGTGTGGCGGCCGACCCGGCCGAGCATCTCGCCGGCCGCCCGGCGGGTGAAGGTCAACAGAAGGATGCGCTCCGGGGGGACGCCCGTGGCGATGAGGTGGGCGACCCTGCAGGCGAGCGTCTTGGTCTTCCCGGTTCCGGCGCCGGCGACCACCAGGAGGGGGCCGTCCCCGTGGGTGACCGCGGCCCGCTGAGGGCCGTTGAGGGAGGCGAGATAGCTCGCCTGGTCGGTATCGAACATGCGTTCGAGCATACGCCCCCGACCCGTTGGAACCCGGCGCTCCGTGGGGGAAATATAGATAGAGTCCCTGTGTTCTTTGGCGGAATTATCGGAAGGTGAGTTGGAACACCGGGTGGTCGGCCGGGTCCGGCAGCTTGTCGAACTGCCGCTTGATCGGGCCCGCCCGGGCCCAGCGCCTCTTGTAGGCCTCGACGAATCTCGCCCGGTCCCCCCGGGGGATCTCGGCCGCCCGAAACGCACGGGTTCTCGTGAAGCGCCGGAGCTCGCCGGCTCCGGCGGCGCGCAGGTTGCGGGCCCAGTCGGTCTCGCCGCGCGGCGACACCAGGTAGGTGATCTTGTCCACCCTCAGCGGCATCACAGGCGTCGTCCGCCAGACCCCGCTCTTGCGGCCCTTCACCGCGAGCGTGGGCGCGAAACCGAGGCGCTTCATCAACGGGTTGCCCACCCTGGTAACCAAGGAGCCCGGCCTGATGTAGCGGCGCGTCCCGTCGGCGATCATCGGTCGCCGCCCCGCGCCGCACTCCAGCCGGCCATGTAGACGGTCATTCCCCGGCGCGCCCTATGCATCATCAGCGAGTGGTTGGCGATGAACAATGGCCGTCCCACCAGGGCAAGGCGGCGCAGCAGCTTCTTGTTCGCGTCGACGCGTTCTTCGAAGACCACCCTGGTTCCGATTCCCTCCGGACTCAGCTTCCAGCGCGAGTAGCCCTCGAGGTCGCCGGTCATGATCGTCTCGAGTATCCCCGCCTCGCGGTCGACGACCCCCGGCCTCGATTCGAAGCGCAGGTTGTAGGGGAGTAGCGAACGGGCCACGATCAGGTGGCCTTCGCCTCCGAGGTCAACGACCTCCTTTATCTCGGGCCACCACAGCGGGTACCTCATGACGTCGTTGAGGGCGTCGAACAGCTCGCCGGGGACGGCGTCGATGGACCAGGCGCTGTGAAACTCGTAGTGGTTCAGGTTCATCCCGCCCATGGTGTTCCGCTACGAACACCACCCTCACTCGCATCTCTTGAACGTCCCCGTGCGTTTGGCCTTTCGGCTCCTTCTGTCGGGGTAACTCGGCAAAAAATCATGCGAGGGGTCAGGAGGCCGCTATATGTCGATGCTTTCGGGTGTGCACCACGTAGCCACGATAACTGAGGACCTCGATCGCTCGCCGAGCTCTACCAGCGGATATTTGACACAGAGATGGTGCTGGATGTGACCATTCCGTCCGTGGGGCGTCACGCCTTCATACCCATCGGTGGGCCTGCGATGCTGCATGCGTGGGAGGTCGAAGGTACGAAACCCAGCGACTTCGGCAGCGAAATCTTCAATCGAGGACGTGTCGACCATCTTGCACTCGTGGTGGATTCGGATGACGATTTCGAGGAAGTGCGCCGTCGCTTGGTGGAGGAGGGCGCCACCGAGGGCGAGGTCAACGACTTCGGTGTGGCGTTGAGTTTCTCGTTCATCGACCTCGATGGGACCTGGACGGAGCTTGCCTGGTGGAAGGACGGAGTCGACCCCTCCAACCTTGACGTGGAAGCCTTCCGGGATCCCATCGCCGACAAGAGGGAATCCGCCGGGGGAGACTGAGCGCTTCCGCTACGTGCCTGCGCGCCGTTAGCCGGTGTGCTCGGCCTTCGCCTTGAGGCCGTCGGCGAACTGTCTGAAAGACGGCCCGAGGTCGGGCATCGACCTCCAGATCATGGGCAGCAGCGGTCCCGTGTACTCCTCTCGCATGTGGAACTTAGTCCCCCCGTTGCCCTCCGGCGCCAGCGCGAAGTTGCGGACCCCTTTGAACAGCCCCAGCGGCATACCGCCGCTCCAGGTCATCTTCTGGTCCGGCGTGAACTCGGTCACTTTGACAGGAAAGGCGCGTCCGGGATTGGCTTTCGATAGAACTTTGATCTTTTCACCTGGAGCGATGTCGCCCTCGACCCCGCTCGACACCCGAGTCCCATCGGGAGTATCCCGGGGCGTCGGTCAGGATCGCCCAGACCGCATCCGGCGGAGCCTGGATGGTGGTGCTCGCTTCGTAGAACTTCATCGGCGTCTCCCGGTAGCTCAGTCGGTAACCGTTGCGCTACGGTAACAGCCTTGTTACGCTATCGCAATCGCACATCAAGCCCGCCACGGTGACCCATTCGACGCCCTTGGGGACCCGAATCGACGCGCCATCGTCGAGCTGCTGCGCACGGGAGAGGGTTCGGTTCAGGAGCTGGCCGATAGCTTGCCGATCACCCGACCCGCCGTCTCCCGCCACCTTCGACTTCTCAAGGATGCCGGGCTGGTCACGGATCGGGCCGAAGGAACCCGCCGGTTGTACCGGCTGCACGATGAGGGTGTGGCGGCAGTCCAGGACTACCTCCGAACCGTGTGGGGCGAAGCTGCCGCAAGCTTTATTCTCGTCGCCGAGAACCTTGCCGACCAGGGTCGTCGCACGGAATCATGATCGAGCCCATCGAGCTCGAGTTCACCGAAGCGTGCTCATCTGAGCACGCTTTCGAGGTGTGGGCCGCGAAAACCTCGTTGTGGTGGCCGCACGATCATTCGGTTTCGGGCGAGCCCGGGTTTTCCGTCACGTTCGAGCCGCGCCCGGGCGGCCGGATTTTCGAACGGACTGCTGGTGGAGTCGAACACGACTGGGGGAAAGTCCTCACCTGGGAGCCCCCCCGCCGGATCACCTACCTCTGGCACATCGGAAGTGACCGCACGAACGCGACCAAAGTCGACATCACCTTCACGAGTCAGGGGGACGCCACGATCGTCACCATCGTCCACCGCGGTTGGGAGCGGCTCGGAGCCGCAGGCGCCGATCGCCGGCAGTTGAACCAGAAGGGGTGGGTGGGCCTGCTTCCCCACTTCGTAGCCGCCTGCGCCGGTCCGCCCTCCTAACCGCGATCACACCACGGAACGTTAAATCATCAATCGAACATCCAAAGGAGCGCGGCTCAGGGCGGTCTGTGGTGTAACGTCGTGAGGATCGAACCTTTAACTCGGCCCTGTGAGGCCGGAAAGGAAGTGTGATTACCCTGCGAGTCAATGTGCGCGCCTGCCCCCTTCGGGTGGGCGTTTTTTAGTGTCCGAGACCGCCGCCCGCTTCACCGTCAAGGCGCACGTCTTTGGCCCGGACGACATCCGGCGCGCCCTCGTGCGCGTGGCGCACGAGATAGTCGAAGCGAACCGGGGGACAGACGACCTCGTGCTGGTCGGCATAAGAACGCGCGGCGCGCCGCTCGCCGAGAGGATTGCCGCCTCGATCGCCTCGTTCGAAGGCGCCGACCTTCCCTCGGGGGCTCTGGACGTCGGCCTCTACCGGGACGATGTCGCCCTTCGGGGGCCCAGGAGGCTCGAGTCCACGACCATTCCCGTCGACGTTGACGGGCGCGTCGTTGTGCTTGTCGATGACGTCCTCTATACCGGACGCACGATTCGCGCGGCGTTCGATGCCGTTCTCGACCTGGGCCGGCCGCGCGCCATACGGCTCGCCGTTCTGGTCGACCGCGGCCACCGAGAGCTCCCCATTCGTCCGGACCACGTGGGAAAGAACCTGCCCACGTCGGCCGACGAGGTCGTCAGGGTGCATGTCCAGGAGATTGACGGAGAGGATGCCGTCGTAATCGGAGGTTACTCATGACACAAAGGATCGGCTGCAAACTCGCGTTGTCGGTGCCCGCGCTTCGGGGGGCTGTCTCATGATCAAGCATCTGCTTTCAATGGATCAGCTCTCCGCCGACGACATCACACTGATTCTCGACACCGCCGAATCGCTTCGGCAGGTCACCGACCGCCCGATAAAGAAGCTTCCCACGCTGCGAGGTCGAACCGTATGCAACCTTTTCTACGAGGCCTCCACGCGCACGCGCATCTCGTTCGAGCTCGCCGCCAAGCGACTGTCCGCCGACGTCATCAACTTCTCGGCGGACGCTAAGTCGAGCGTCTCCAAAGGTGAGTCCTTCAAGGACACCGCCTGGACGCTCGAAGCGATGGGTGTCGATGCGATTGTCGTGCGTCACGGATCGTCCGGCGCGCCCCATCAGCTGTCCAACTGGGCGAAAGCAAGCGTGATCAACGCCGGCGACGGCGCGCACGAGCATCCGACCCAAGCGCTCCTCGATCTCTTTTCGATGCGCGAGCACTTCAAGGACTTCAGCGGGCTCAAGGTCGCAATAGTGGGTGACATCATGCATTCGCGCGTTGCTCGCTCGAACATCAAGGGTTTGATCACGATGGGCGCCGAGGTCACGGTGTCGGGCCCACCGACGTTGATACCTCCGCAAGTGGCGTCATGGGGCGCCAAGGTCTCCTACGACATCGAACCCATCCTTCCCGGCACCGATGTCTGTTACCTGCTGCGCGTGCAGCAGGAGCGCCAGAGCGAGCAGCTTTTCCCGAGCCTGCGTGAGTATGCGGCGCTGTGGGGGCTGGACGCCCGGCGGATGAAGATGATGCCGGAGCAGTCCCTCGTCATGCACCCGGGGCCCATGAACCGGGGGGTCGAGATCGGGGCGGACGTGTCCGAGTCGCCGCGGTCGATTGTTCTGAACCAGGTTGCGAACGGTCTAGCCGTGCGAATGAGCCTCCTGTACTTGATGCTCGGCGCGCCGAACCAGGAGGCCGCCGCGTGAGCGTTTACCTGATCAGGGGCGGGCGCGTCGTCGACCCGGCCGCCGGAACCGACCGGCGCACCGATGTCGTCGTGCGGGACGGTGTGGTCTCGGACGTGGGCGACGGTCTGGACGCGCCGGATGCAGAGGTGCTCGAGGCGGAGGGCGCGGTGGTCGCCCCCGGGTTGGTCGATCTGCACTGCCACCTGCGGGAGCCCGGCCGCGAGGACGAGGAGACGATCGCGTCGGCTTCGAGGGCGGCGGCGGCAGGCGGCTATACGTCGATCTGCGCCATGCCCAATACCGATCCCGTGGCCGACAGCGCCGCGATAGTCGAGAAGGTCTGGGCGGCCGGGCGCGCCGTTGGTCTCGTGGACGTGGTTCCCGCGGGGGCGATCAGCCGCGGCCAGCAGGGGCTCCGGCTTGCGGACATCGGCGAGATGGCGCGCTCCGCCGCACAGGTGCGGATCTTCACCGACGACGGTCATGGAGTGCAGAGTTCGCTGTTCGCACGCCGCGCCATGGAATACATCGTCGGTTTCGACGGCATCTACGCCGAGCACTGCGAAGACGAGTCGCTGGCCGCCGGGGGGCAGATGCACGAAGGGGAGCGCTCGGCGGTTCTCGGGCTGAGGGGCATCCCGTCCGAGGCCGAGGAGCTGATGGCGGCCCGGGACATAGCGCTTGCCCGGCTCACCGGGTGCCGGCTCCACCTCCTGCATGTCTCCTGCGCCCGCACGGTCGAGCTCGTGCGGCGGGCCAAGGCCGAAGGGATCCGGGTGACCGCCGAGGCGACCCCGCACCATTTCACCCTCACCGATGCGGCACTTGAGGGCTATGACCCGAACGCGAAGGTCCAGCCTCCCCTGAGGACAGAGTCCGATCGCCTCGCCGTAATCGCCGGCCTCGCCGACGGTACGCTGGACGCGGTGGCGACCGATCACGCGCCCCACGCCCTCGAGGAGAAGGACCAGGAGCTCACCTTCGCCCCACCCGGCATGGTGGGGCTCGAGCTGGCCCTGGGGCTCACGTTGACCGAGCTGGTCGAGCCGGGCCATCTCGATCTGATGGCTGCTCTCGATCGTCTGTCGACCGGGCCGGCGCGCCTCCTTGGCCTGGACGACCACGGCGGCCCGATCGAGCCCGGCGCGCCGGCCAACCTGGTCGTCTTCGACCCGGCCGCGAGGTGGAAGGTCGACCCCGAAGCATTCCACTCGAAATCGCGCAACACTCCGCTGGCGGGCCGGCCGCTCCGGGGCCGGGCCCTCCACACCCTTTTCAAGGGGCGCCCCACGGTTCAGGACGGGCGGATGTCCGACAGGGAGCTGGCGGCCCGGTGACCGCGCGACCCAGTTTCTTGGTCGAAAAGTGGCGCTGTGGAGCAGTTTTCGACCAGCGAATGTCATTGGTCGAAAAGTGGCACTCTACGGCAGTTCTCGACCACGGAATGGCTCAGCGGTCGGCGCGGCCGGGGGCGCCCAGTTGATCGGGGCCCGGCCCCCGGGCCTTCTGGCGCTCGAAGACGGCGCCGTGTGGCGGGGTGAGGCGTTCGGCGCGCCGGGCACGGCCACGGGCGAGGTCTGCTTCAACACCTCGATGGCCGGTTACCAGGAGGTCCTGACCGACCCCTCCTATCACGGGCAGATCGTGGCCATGACTGCGCCTCACATCGGCAATACCGGGGTCAACGCCACCGACGACCAGTCCCACCGGCCGTGGGCGGCGGGGTTCATCACCAGAAGCCTCACCGACCGGCCCTCGTCGTGGCGGTCGACGGGGTCGCTCGAGGGGTATCTCGATGCACACGGCGTCCCGGGGCTCACCGAGATAGACACGCGCCGGCTGACGAGGCATCTGCGGACGAAGGGCGCCATGCGAGGTGCCTTGTCGAGCGAGGTCACCGACCCGGGCGAGCTGGTCGACATCGCCCGGGCGTCCCGGAGCCTCGTGGGGGCCGACCTGGCGCGCGAGGCCGGCACGCCGCACGCCTACCGGTGGCGGCCTGCGGACCGGGGCGAGCCGGACGAGGCGCGTCTGCGCGCCGAGACCTTTCC
>JACDDL010000012.1 GCA_013817045.1 Actinomycetota bacterium
TGGCGTGGGTGTCCGAGCCGTTCTTCGCGTCCATGGGCGGGACCGGGTTCATAGCGGTGCGCACTCCCACGGGTGCCACCGAGATCATCGACGGAAACGCAGCGATGCCCCTGGATCCCCCCCGGGAGCGGGGGCAGGGGATCAGGCGGATCTATGTGGCGGACTATGCGGACGGCATCCACATGGGTGTCGGCGCCGGGTCGGTGGGCGTACCGGGGGTGCTCGCCGCGGTGCACGAAGCCTGGACGCGCCACGGCCGCATCGAATGGGCGGCGCTGTTCGAGAGGGCAATCGATGCGGCGCGCGCGGGGCTTCCCTTTCCGAAGACGTCGGCCTACTACCTCTCGGTGACGTGGAGCCGGATCTGGTCCTTGCATCCGGGCGCCCGCAGGTTGTTCGGCCCGGCCACTACCGCCGGCGGAGAATTCAGGCCCCTGCGAGAGGGGGAGCCGTTCGTCCAGGCGGAGCTCGCCGAAGCTCTCGAGCAGGTGGCCAAGGAGGGCCCGGATGTCTTCTACCGGGACGGCCTCGGGCGCGAGATCGAGGCTGCGGTGGGGGCCGGCGGAGGGTTTCTGGGGGCGGCCGACCTGGCGGAGTACCGGGCGGAGGTTCGTGCCCCCATCACGGCCGGGGCGTGGGGCTGGCGAGTAGCCGCCAACCCGCCCCCCGCAGTCGGTGGAGTCGTGCTGGCACACATGCTGGGGCTCATGAGCGGAGCGCCGCCCGGCGACGCAGTGGAGCGGCTGCGCTCACTGGTGAGCAGCGAACGGACGGCCCTCGACTACCGCAGCGAGCGCTACCGTGATCCGGCCGATGTCGCAAACGCCTGGGCCGAAGCGGCGGGCGGCATGGGATCCCCCTCGACAACCCACATGTCGGCGGCCGACTCGGACGGGTACGTGTGCTCCATCTCGGAATCCATCGGCTACGGATCGGGGCTCGTCGTGCACGGAATCCCGCTCAACAACTCATTGGGAGAAGAGGAGCTCCATCCTCTCGGAGTCCACCGGAGCCCGCCGGGCGCGCGCATCCACTCCAATATGACCCCCACGATCGCATCGGGCCCGGACCGTACGGTCGGGCTGGGGTCCCCGGGGGCCAGCCGCATCGTGGGCGCCATCACGCAGACGCTCATGCGGCTGGCGATCGACGACGAGCCTCTGGCCGACGCGGTTGCAGGGCCGCGCGCCCACTTCGACCCGACCCGGCCGGAGGGCCCCACCCTGTCCTACGAGCCGGGCCTCCCGGGCGATGCTCTCGACTACCTCCTGCGGCCCTACGACGACCGCCACATGTACTTCGGGGCGGTCCAGGCCGCCTCGGTGGCGGAGGACGGGACCGTCGACGCGGCCCACGACCCGCGCCGCTCGGGGGCAAGCGCCCTCATCTAACCCGTTCTCAGGCGTCACAACAAGCATTACCCTTCAGGGAGCCGGTGGGCGAAAGGGAGGGCGGCGATGACCGAAGTTGACAAGTACGAGCCTGGGAGCTTCTCCTGGGTCGACCTTCAGACGACCGACGCAGAGTCGGGCAAGCGCTTCTACACAGAGTTGTTCGGTTGGGACCATGAGGACATGCCCGCCGGCGACATGGGCGTCTACACCATGTTCAGGTTGAGGGGTCGATACGTCGCCGCGCTGTCGGAGATGGGACCCCAGTTCAAAGGCATGCCGCCTCACTGGGACTCTTATGTGACCGTCGACGACGTCGACGCGCGCGCCAAGTCCGCCGCCGACCTCGGAGGCAACGTCATGATGGAGCCAGCCGACGTCATGGACTCCGGACGAATGGCCGCGGTCCAGGACCCCAGCGGCGGAGTAGTGATGTTGTGGGAGCCTCGCAACCACATCGGTGCCGGCATTCGCGACGAACCCGGCTCGCTCACTTGGAGCGAGCTCCTGACGCACGACACAGAAGCAGCGAAGCGTTTCTACACCGAGCTGTTTGGCTGGGCCACAGAGGAGATGGACATGGGCGAAATGGACACGGGTGATCCCTACACGCTCTTCACGAGGGGTGACCTGTTCGCCGGAGGGCTGTTCCGCATGGGCGAGGAAATGCGGGACGTCCCGCCTCACTGGTCGGTTTGCTTCGCGATCGATGATATCGACGCAGCTGTGTCTCGAGCCGAGGAGCTCGGCGGGCGCACCGATGTTCCCCCGATGGACGTCCCGACGGTGGGGCGGTACGCACTTCTGGCCGACCCAGAGGGTGCCGTGTTCGCACTGTTGCAGCCGCCGGACCTGTAGTGAAGCTCCCCGCATAGAAACCTCTCGGCCTCGCCGCAGCCATTCGGCGGTGTCCTCGTGAGGGAGCCCCACGACCCGCGCCCGTTGGGGAGCAAGCACCCTGATCTAACCCGTCAGATGGCCTCCTTAGAAGGCCGGGGTGGATCCGGGCGGCGGGAGCGCCAGCAGACCGGCAACCCAGGGTAGTGCCACGCGCAGCTGGATGAGCTGGATCTCCCTTACGAGCGATCCCGGGCCCGGCGGCTCGAGGCCCGCCTTGGAAGCGAAATATCCGCACACCAATGCGGCAAGCTCCGGTTGATCCGGGAGGATCCGGGCCGGCGGGGGACCTCCTTCGGCGCTGAGCCGAGGGGCGGAACTTCGTTCGGAGGAGAGGTGGCGTGGACGAGCTCCAGCAACCTCAGAACCCGCTCCACCAGGTCTTCGGACCAGAGGGGAGGCCAGAGAGCACCGCTGAGGTCCTCGAGCAGGAGGAGAGGCCGTTCGCCATCGTCGTCCCACCCCAGAACCTCGGGCAGCCATTCGGCGCTGAGGCCGCCGTAGATCGCCATCTCGGCGCGCAGCCATTCGGCGGTGTTCTCGTCTGTCGCCGCCTTAACGAAGCAGGAGGACCCGTCCGAGTTGCGCACGACCCACCGCCCGGCGCCGGTATACCCGCCCGTTACGGGACTCCACGAGCGGGGTGAGGTCTTGGTCAGCGAAGCCACCCTGCCAGCGAGTTCTCCCGTCCGGGCCGCCGACGGCGCCTCGTTCATACCGCGAACCGGATGTTGAGCACGTCGCCCTCCTGGACGGCGTAGCCCTTGCCCTCCACCCGCAGGCGTCCCGCCGCCTTGGCCTCGTCCCACGAACCCGCCACGACGAGGTCGTCGTAGGCGATGGCCTCGGCGCGGATGAAGCCCCGCTCGAGGTCGGTGTGGATGACACCGGCGGCCTCCGGCGCCTTGGCGCCGCGCCGAACCTCCCACGCGCGCGTCTCGTCGGTTCCCGTGGTCAGGAAGGTGATGAGGTCGAGAGCCCGGTAGCACGCGGCGATGACCCTGCTCAGCCCCGGCTCCTCCACCCCGAAGCCCTCGAGCAGCTCGGCCGCGTCGGAGTCGTCCAACCCGGCCACCTCGGCCTCGAGCGAGGCGTTGATGGCGATGGCCGTTCCGGGGAGGGGCGGCGCCGGTGCGCCGGCGCCCATGGCGTCCTCACCTATGTTGGCCACCAGTATCCAGGGCTTCAGCGTCAGGGGGCCGTAGCCCCGGAGCACCTTGAGCTCGTCGCCGTCGAGGTCCGCCTCCCGGAGGGGCCGCTCGCCGTCGAGCACCGCGTAGGCCTTCTCGAGTACCTCGGCCTCGACCTTTCCCTCGGCGCCCCCCCTCGCCCTCTTCCGCGCCTTCCCGAGACCGTTCTCGAGGCTGGTGAGATCCGCCAGCACCAGCTCGGCTTCGACCGACGCGAGCTCACCTCCGGGATCGGCGCCGGCGCCGAAGCAGCGCACCACGATGCACAGCGCGTCCATGTTGCGGAACTCGGCGATTCCCTGAGCGGTCAGCCCGCCGGGCACGTCGACGAATCTCACCTTGGCCGCCACCCGTTTCTTGGAGGCCTCGATGTGGGCCAGGGCGTCGATCCGCTCATCGGGTACCTCGACCACGGCCTGGTTCGAACGACCGCCGGCGCTCCCCGCCTTCGTCAGCGCGGTGAACAACGTCGTCTTTCCCGAATAAGGCATACCGATGATGCCGACGCTTTTCATGTCGGGCCAGAGTATCGAGGTAGCGTCGCCGCCATGGATACGGGCCTGGCGGGCAAGGGTGTGTTGGTCACCGGAGGAGCGGGCGGGATCGGCAGCGCCATCAGCCGCGCCTTTGCCGCCGAGGGTGCGCGGGTAGCTGTCCACTACCGCACGAGCAGAGAGCGCGCGCGGGCCCTTGCCGAGGAGCTTGGGGGAGTCGCCCTCCACGCGGACCTGACCCAGGAGACTCAGGTCGACGCGCTCGTGCCGGCCGCGCACGGTGCGCTCGGCTCTCTCGAGGTGCTGGTGGCAAATGCCGGGGTGTGGCCGCCGGACGATGTGCCGGTATGGGCCATGTCCCTCGAACGCTGGCGCCAGACGATCGCCGTCGACCTCGACAGTGTCTTCTTGTGCTGCCGCGCCTTTCTGCGACACGTTGAGCAGACCGGAGCCGGAAACATCGTGCTGGTGAGCTCGACCGCCGGGTTGTTTGGCGAAGCCGGCCACTCGGACTACGCCGCGGCGAAGTCCGCTCTCGCGGGAGGTTTGCTCAAGAGTCTTAAGAACGAGATCGTTCGCATCGCGCCGGCGGGGCGGGTCAACACCGTCTGCCCCGGCTGGACCCGCACCGAGATGGCCCGGGAGGCGCTCGCCGATCCGGGGCTCGAGGGTCGCATAACCCGCACGATGCCGCTCGACAAGCTCGGACGCGCCGAGGACGTTGCGCGGGCGGTGGTGATGCTCGCCTCGGACGAGGTGTCGGGGCACGTCACCGGCGAGGTGGTGACCGTCGCAGGGGGGATGGAGGGGCGGGTCCTGCGCAGTCCGGAGCCCTGAAGAAGCCTCAGAGGATCGTCGCGCCCAGGGCGCTTCCTGCCATCTCGACGGCGAGCTCGCCGGTCAGGTTGGCGTTGTCCAGGACCGGGTTGACCTCGACAAGCTCCATCGAGGTGAGCACGCTTGCCTCGGCCAGTAGCTCCATGGCCAGGTGGGTCTCGCGGTATCCGAGCCCACCCCTCACGGGCGTACCGACCCCCGGAGCGATCTCCGGGTCGCACACATCGACGTCCAACGACATATGAACGTATCCTGGTCCACAGACCACATCCAGGGCCTGCTCGATGACCGAGGTCATGCCGCGCCGGTCGACATCGGCCATCGTCAGGGCGCACAGCTCGAGCTCCTTGATGAGATCCTTCTCACCCGGGTCGAGCATTCTCACCCCTACGAGCGCGACCCTGCGAGGGTCCACCCACGGAGGGCCCCCAAGGCCCTCCAGCGAGAAACCACATCTGCCGAGAGCGGCGGCCAGCGGCATGCCGTGCACATTTCCCGATGGCGAGGTCTCGGGGCGGTTGAGATCGCCGTGTGCATCGATCCACACCAGCCCTCCGGTTCCGTAGGCTTGGTTCAAGCCTGCGAGTGTCCCCATGGCGATGGAGTGGTCGCCCCCCAACACGATCGGCATGCGCTCGTCCGACGCGATGGCCTCGACGCGGCGCCCGATCTGCGAACAGGAGCTGAGAATCGCCGGAAGGTAACGAGCCCGTTCGTCGCGTACCGACGCAACCTCGGGGAGCTCCGCGCCGACGTTGCCCAGGTCGGTGACGTCGTGTCCCAAACGGGTCAGGTGCTCCTCGAGCTCGGCATAGCGCAGGGCGCTCGGGCCCATGTCGACCCCGCGCCGTGCCGCTCCGAGGTCGAGGGGAGCGCCGAGCAACGAGATCGGACGTCGATGCATGGAAGCAGACTAAGCGAGCGTTCTCCGGGCCGCTCATGCCAAGATGGCCAACCATGAGCACCTCACAAGAGAAGACCGCAGTGATCACCGGGGCGTCCAGCGGGATCGGCGCCTCCACGGCCGAACGCCTGGCGCAGGAGGGCTTCGACATCGTGATGGGGGCGCCGCACCGGCCGTCTGGAGGAGGTCGCCCGGCGCTCGGGCGGGCGCGCCCTGGCCCTGGATGTCACCGACGCACGGTCGGTCGAGCGATTCGTATCGGAGCTCGACCGCGTCGATGTCCTGGTCAACAATGCCGGAGGCGCCGTGGGCATGGAACCCATAGCCGAGATCTCTGATGACGACATCGCCGCCATGTGGGCCACGAATGTAGGGGGGCTCCTGCGAATGACACGTTCCCTGCTCCCGCTGCTCGAAGCCTCAGGGAACGGACATGTCGTCAACATCGGCTCGATTGCAGGTTTCGAGACCTATCCGGGGGGTGCCGGCTACACCGCCGCAAAACACGCTGTGCGCGCCATCACGCGCACGCTGCGGATCGAATTACTGGGCAAGCCGATCCGGGTTACCGAGGTTGCGCCCGGTTTGGTGGCTACCGAGTTCTCGACCGTGCGTTTCCGAGGAGACGCCGGCAAGGCGGCGGAGGTCTACGAGGGGATGACGCCGCTGACCCCGGATGATGTCGCCGACTGTGTAGCGTGGGCCGTGACTCGTCCTCGCCACGTCGACATCGACGAGATAGTGATCCGCCCGGTCGACCAGGCCACTGCAACCAACGTCGCGCGCTCGGAATGAGCGCGGCTCTGCCTATTTAGTGTGATCGGCCGGTTGCTGCTCCTCCGCCGCAGAGTCATCTTCGGCGCTTGAATCTTCCTCGGACTTCTTATCCGCCGGAGGCGAGATCTTCAACGACAAGATAGCGGTGATCGCAAGCGCACCCACGATGACCAGCAGCGACAGCCAAATGGGGATCTCGATGTGGAAGTACTCGATGAGCATCTTCACACCGACGAAGCCCAGGATTGCCCCGAGGCCGTAGCGCAGGAGATGAAGACGTTCCATCGCGCCGGCAAGCACGAAGTAAAGGGATCTCAGCCCAAGTATCGCAAAGACGTTTGAAGTCAACACGATGAAAGGGTCCTTGGTGATACCGAAGATCGCCGGAATCGAATCGACCGCAAACAGAATGTCGGTCGTTTCGATGGAGATCAGGGTAACGAGCAGAGGTGTGGCAACGCGCTTCCCATCCTCCACCGTAAAGAAGTTGCCGTTGTCGTACTTAGTGGTGGTAGGGAAGTGCTTCTTGAACCAATTCAGAACGGGGTTCTCATCGGGATGAATGTCTTCGGCTGCGCCGCGAGCGATCTTGAAGGCGGTGTAGATGAGAAAGGCCCCAAAGATGTAGATGATCCATTCGAAGTTGTTCACCAGCGATGCCCCAAGCGCAATGAATATGCCGCGCGAGATCAGGGCGCCGAGAATTCCGTAGAAGAGAACCTCGTGCCGGTACTCCTGTGGCACCTGGAAGAACGAAAAGATCACCACGAACACGAACATGTTGTCGACCGACAGCGAGTATTCGATGAGATAACCGGCGAAGTACTCGGCGCCGACCTGGGTGCCCTGCCACAGGAACATGATGGCCCCGAAGATCACCGCGAAGGATATCCACACCCCCACCCAGATCGCCGCCTGCCTGGTCCGGGTCTCTTCGTTCTCGGCATCGAAGAACTTGAGGTCGACCAGGAGCATCGCGATAACAAACGCTAGGAAGCCCACATAGAGGTACCAAGAAGACACCGACTCGCCTACCTCTCTCTTTGCTCGACCAAGACGCCGCCGACGCCCTTGGAGAACAAGGATAGTGCCCGCGACCAGGTACCGCACCATAGCGCCCACACCCTGCGGCTACGCTTGCAGGTGGCATGAAGAGAGGGCTGGTTCTTGGAGGCGGTGGACTGGTAGGCATCAGCTACCACGCGGGGGTGCTGAAGGCGCTCGACGACTGCGGGGTCGACGTCAAGGGCTCCGAGGTCATAGTGGGCACCAGCGCCGGGGCCCTGGTCGCCGCCTACCTCGCCTCCGGGTGGGGCGCGGCCGATTTCTACGAGTACTCCTACGGCCGCCACCCTTCGAGGTCGCCGGCCGAGGCCGAGGCTGCTTCACTGCGCCGATTCGACCCACTTTGGGCCTCGTTGGATGAACACGCTCGACGGGCGGTTGGGTCGTTACTGGCCGTTGCCGCCTCGCGCGGCCTCCGGCCGCCCGGCCTGCGCGGCCACCTTACCGGCGACAGGCTCAGGGGCTTGTTTCCGCCCGGGATGTACTCGCTCGAAGCAACCCGGGCCCGGCTCGAGGCCGACCTTCCTCTAGCCTGGCCCCGCGATGGGCTCCACATCTGCACGGTCGACCTCGAGGAGGGTCGCCGGGTCGTCTTCGACAAGCGCTCGCCGCAGGATGCGCTTTTCGCCGATGCGATCCTGGCCGCAATCGCCATCCCCGGCTTCTTCCCGCCCGTGCAGATAGGAAACCGCCCGTTCGTCGACGCGGGCGTCGTCAGCACGACCTCATTGGACGTCGCGGTCGAGCTGGGATGCGACACCATCCTTTGTATCGCTCCGCTGGGGTATCGTTTCGACGGCATGACAAGCCCGCGGGATCCGAAGCTATGGCCCGCGTTGGCAGTACGCAGCCTCTTTGCACGATCGCTCCGGCGCTCCTTGGGACAGGCGAATGACAGGGGCATCCCCGCTCTCGTCATCCGTCCGGGGCTCACCGAGGTCAGAACCCATGGGAGCAACGCCATGCGACGTCATGACGAGTCCGGGATAGCCGAAGCGGCCCGAGAGGGAACATTGCGCCTGATAGAAGACAACGCGGACCATCCCGTAGTGCGTTCGATAAGGGTGTGATGAGAAACTCAGCCACGACACAATCCACGAAGAGGTGCTGACATGGGTCACAACCGAACCACTCGCCCCGAACCCTGCGCCGTCGTCATCTTCGGCGCCTCCGGGGACCTCGCCAAGCGCAAGCTGCTTCCCGCCCTCCACAATCTCCAGGCCGAGGGCCTGATTCCGGACGAAACCTCAATAGTCGGAACCTCGCGCAGCAAGTACTCGAACGAAGAGTTCATCTCGATGATGCGAGAGGGGGTCGAGGAACACTCGCGAATCGCTCCCACCGAGGAGACATGGAGTGAGATCGAACGTGACATCTACTACGTGCCCGGTGACATCAACGACGAAGAGCTGTTTCGCGACTTAGGCAGACGACTGGATGCCATCGACAAGGAACGCAACACCAACGGGAACCGAGTCTGGTACATGGCCACATTGCCGCAGTTCTTTTCCACGATTGCGCAGCAGATTGCCAAGGCCGGATTGCTCGACACCGGTGGATGGCAGCGGCTCGTGGTCGAAAAGCCCTTCGGTCAGGATCTGGCTTCGGCGCGCGAGCTCAACACCCTGCTCAGCTCCAACTACTCCGAGGATCAGATCTACAGGATCGACCACTACCTCGGCAAAGAAACGGTCCAGAACCTGCTCGTCTTCCGTTTCGCCAACGCGATATTCGAACCGATCTGGAACCGGCGTTACGTCAACGCCGTTCAGATAACGGTCGCGGAGACTCTGGGGGTCGGGGGCAGGGGCGGTTTCTACGAACAGACCGGCGCGCTGCGGGACGTGGCGCAGAACCACCTGCTCCAACTTCTCGCCCTGGTGGCGATGGAACCTCCGGTCGCCTGGGACGCCAACGCGATCCGGGACGAAAAGGTGCAGGTGCTGCGCGGTGTAAGACGGTGGTCGCCGAATGAAGCCGGGTCCATTGCCTCGCGCGGCCAGTACGACGGTTATCGGGACGAGCCCGACGTCGATCGTCGAACGTCCACGGAAACGTTCGTCGCAATGAAGCTGCTCGTGGACGACTGGCGCTGGGCCGGCGTGCCGTTCTACCTTCGCACGGGCAAGATGCTTCCTTCGAAGGCGACCGAGATCGCAATCGAGTTCCAGAGAGTCCCTCATCTGCTCTTCGCGAAGACGGCCGTGGAGGAGCTGGAGCCGAACATACTGGTCATACGCGTACAGCCCGACGAGGGGATCTCGCTAACCTTCGGCACCAAGGTACCGGGCCCCGAAGTCACCGTCCGCTCGGTCGAGATGGACTTCGACGTCGAGACCGAGCTGGGATCCGGCTCCCCCGAAGCCTACGAGCGGCTGCTTCTGGATTGCATGCTCGGCGATGCAACACTGTTCACCAGGTCGGACGAGATCGAGCAGGCGTGGGAGATCGTCGACCCCATCCAGTCCTACTGGGGACAGGGCGGGCGACCCGGGGTCTACCGTCCGGGCACGTGGGGGCCGCCGTCGGCGGACGACCTCGTGCGGCGCGATGGACGGCGATGGCGGGAGCCGTCTCGCTGATCTCGGTTCGCTAGAGGCCGTCGACCACGAAGACTCGCCGTGGGCTGCGCCCCGCGGCGTGGTCGTCGTCGGCCGCCATCCGGGTGACGACCCGATACCTCCCCGGTCGCGCAACCGCCACAGCCGCCGAGTAGCGGCTGGCCGGAGTGAGCCTCTTCGGAGTGCGGCCGACCTCGCGTGGGTGGCCGTCGGGCCGAATCCAGTCGACCGAGACCACGACCTTGCGCTTCGGGTGGGCCGGCCTCACCGCACCGCTCACGGCGACGCTCGTGGTCTCGGCGGGAAAGTGCCGCACGCCGTCGGCCCCCCTCCGTCCCCCGGCGACCGCCAGGGTCACGCGCGGTGCGACAAGGACCCGCCTGGTTCTGCTCTGGGCCCCCCACTTCCGGGGGCCGCCCTCGTAGACGGCGCGGACGGATAGGTTCTTCGCCGGCGCGAGCCGGAATCCCAGGCCGCCCCTCTCGCCGGTCCTCATCCTCGTGCCCTGGGCCCACGGCGCGCCGGAATCCCGTCTGTAGACCACCACGCTCTGGCCGCCGATGCCCCGTCCGGCACGGACGGCCAGGCGGCCCGTGAACCGAAGGTCCTCGCCGAAGACAATCCGGGCCGGACCATCCAGCGACAACGCGGTGTTGGCCCTGCCGTCACCGATGGCGGCTGCAACCCTGCGACGGAGGCCCGGCAGGAGGTCGTAGAGGTTGTTCCCCGGGCACTCGGTCTGGCCCGCGTCCCGGTGGCCTGCAATGAGATGCAGCGGCTGCGTCAATCCCGTATCGGGGTTCCGATAGGTGTGAATCCCACGCGGGCGGAGGTTGCGTCTGTCGGCCTCCCAGGCGAGCAGGCGGACCAGGGTCCGGCGCGCCGCCCGGCCGAGCGTGGTCGTCGAGAGGTTGCCCATGAGGCTCACTCCGACGCTTCCCGAGTTGAAGTCGGCCACATGGGCCCCGGACACCCCCCTGCCGCGGATGGTCTCGCCGGTGTGCAGCTCCCACGGCGCGTACCGGCGCGCCCACCGTCCCTCGAAGAGGCGGCCGTCGGGCGCGATCACGAAGTTGTAGCCGATGTCGCACCACCCGCGCGTGACCGTGTGGTAGTAGTAGATCGCCCTCATGGTCGCCTTGGGACGGGGGTCGTTGTTGCTCCCCGCCGTGTGATGCACGAACAGCTGCTGCACGGGCCAGAAGCTCCTGTCGCACTCTCCGGTGGTCCTCTTGATCGACTCGTCCGCTCCCCATTCGGCGCGCGTGATGACCTTCGGGGTGGCCGGCCCGGTCTGTCCGGCCGCCAGGGCCCCGGCCTCCTGTCGGCGTCCGTCGACGGTATTCAGGTAGTGGAGCGCCACCTTGCCCACCGCCTCAGACCCAGCGGCGCGCCACTCGACCGAGCTGGGCCGGGCGACGGAGAGCAAGGCGCTGTAGTGCATGCCCGGCTGCTCCATGTCGTGGGACTCCGGCACGCGCCTCCATGGCGACGCTCCCCCGGCCTCGTCCCAGCTGCGATAGTGCAACCGGGAGCCATCGTCTCCGGTCCACGTAAAGCCGACGTGGGTGGCGGGCCACGCCAGTTGCGTCCGGCGTCCGGCCGCGGGGCGCAGGGTTGCGGCGCGCGTCTGCGGCACCCGGACCGAGATCTTCCGCGCGGCGTCAACCGGCGCCGCGGAAGCGCCCGGGCCCATAGGGGCCGCAAGGATGCACACAACGATGGCGGCGGCCGGCAGCGGCCGCCGGGACGCCTGCCGGGCGCGCCGAGTAGTCCGGTGAACGTGCATATCGACCTATCCCCACCTCTCGCCTTGACGGTTAGATCTCGTCTTCTCAGGTCTTGTGTCGGCCCCGATCATCCCGGCTTGACCGCCCCGGCGCATCCCGATGGCCGGAGCGGAGAGTGTTATAAGAGTGCCATGAAGCGCGAAGCCGCTCCGGACAGCTATGTCACGCTCAAGATCCCCCGCCCCCTGTACGAGCGCCTCAAGCAGGTGATCCAGGGGTCGGGGTTTCACTCGGTCACGGAGTTCGCCGTCTACGTCCTGCGTGACCTCGCCTCCCACCACCACGGAGGTGGCCGCCGGCTGGAGCCGGGGCCCCCGGTGGGCGGGGAATCTCCGGCCGACATCGAACCCCTCTCGCCCGACGAGATCGAGGCGATCCGTCAGCGCCTGGGGTCTCTGGGCTACCTGTAGACATCGTGGGCGGTATGGGGCCCTTTCGCACGACCGCCTTGGTGATGGCCACGGCCGTGCTGGTGGGGGGATGTGTGCCGGAGCGCGAGGCGCCCGCCGAGCGGGTGCCCTCCTTCGATCCCGATACCCTCCTGGGCGGCATCCAGGAAGACGGCGAGTTGGTCGTCGCCGTCCCGGCCGGCGCCCCGCCGTTGAGCTTCGCCTCCCGGGACGGAGCTCCCCGGGGCCTCGCGGTCGACGTGGGCCGATGGATCGCCGAGGGGCTTGGCGTGGAGGCCGGCTTCATCACGGCGCCGGAGGACGAGGTGGTGCAGATGGTCGAGGACGGGCGCGCCGACATCGCCTTCCCGTCAACGCCGATCACGAGCGCAGTCCTGCAGGAGATCACCTTCACCAACCCCTACTACATGGGCCATCAGCGTCTGCTCGTGGCGCAGGGGTCTCCGGTACAGGATGTCTATGACCTCGGCGGCGCCAAGATCTGCTCGGTGCTCGCCCCAACCGAGGTCCCTCTGGACGAGATCGTCCCGACCGTCGAGGTCGTCGAGGCAGGCACCGCCGCAGACTGCGCGCGCTCCGTCAAGCGGGGCGAGGTTGCCGCCGGCACCGCCTCCGACCTCACACTGATGGGTGTGGTGAGCAAGACGGAGGGGCTCGAGATCACCGGCGACCACCTCAACACCCAGGGCTACGGCGTGGTGTTCGAACCGGGGGCGTCCTCTGCAGCCGACTTCGTCGACCGTTTGTTGGCGCAGGCGAGGGCCGACGACCTCTTCGTGGACTGGTATGCAAAGTGGGTGGGACCGTACATCACAGACCCGCTTCCGGACGCCCCGGAGCTCAGCGCCGAAGAAGCCGCGACACTGTTCCCGGAAAAGCCCATCGAGGACCGGTAGGTAAAAGACATGGCAAAGGAAGCATCGTTCGACGTTGTCTCGGAAGTGGACATGCAAGAGGTCCGAAATGCACTGGACCAGGCGCGCCGTGAGATCTCCCAGCGCTTCGACTTCAAAGGAACGGGGTCGGATCTCGAGCTGAAGCAGGAAGGCGATCACTGGATCATCGAAGCGAGATCCAACACCGACCAGAAGGTGAAGGATTCGGTGCGGGTGCTCGAGGAGAAGTTGGTCAAGCGCCGGGTCCCACTTAAGTCCTTGCAGCGGGGCAACATCACCCCTGCAGCCGGTGGAACCGCCAGGCAGGAGATCTCGATATCCCAGGGCATATCGACCGACAAGGCTCGCGAGATCGTGAAGCACATCAAGGGGACCAAGGTCAAAGCGCAGGTCTCCGTTCAAGGAGAACAGGTACGGGTGTCTTCGAAGTCGAGAGACGTACTTCAAGACGTCATCACCGATCTCAAAGAGCACGATTTCGGGATTCCGCTGCAGTTCACGAACTACCGGTAGGGGCGGCCCAGGTAGGGTGCATGCGTGAGCACGAAGCAGCGCCTGATACTCGCCGCAGCATGCGTCGCGGCGATGCTCTCGGCCTGTGTGCCGGAGCCGGCCGACGTCCAGGGCGCCAGCGTCGAACGCCTCTACACGATCTTCTTCATCGTCGCAGCGGTCGTCTTTGCGCTCGTGGCGGGGTTGATCACATGGAGCCTTGTTCGCTACCGGGCCAAGCCGGGAGATGAGCTTCCCGAGCAGTTCGACCGGAACCTGAAGCTAGAGCTCACCTGGTTCGCAATCCCACTCGCCACGGTTGTCGTCTTGTTCGTCCTGTCCGCCGGAGTGTTGGGCGAGGTCAACGCAGAGAGCCCGGACCCCTCGGTGATCGTCAACGTAGAAGGTTATCAATGGGGATGGCGATTCACCTACGAAGGCAGCGGGGTCGAGGTGATCGGCGACGCCGATGATCGGCCCGAGATCGTGCTTCCTGTAGGTCGGCCGCTTACCTTCACCCTTGATTCCGCCGACGTCGTGCATTCCTTCTGGGTGCCGAGGTTTCTCATCAAGAGAGACATGGTGCCGGGGCAGCAGAATTCCCTCAGCCTGACTATCTCCGACGCAGGTGTCTATCGCGGAGTGTGCACGGAGTTCTGCGGCCTTCTGCACTCGAAGATGAACTTCGTGCTCCGCGCCGTTCCTCCGGCGCAGTTCGAAAGTTGGCTCGAGGAGCAAAGGACGATTGATGGCGACGGTTGACAGCAGGGAGCGCGGCACCGCCGTTGCGCCGCAGCACGACCGCCCCAAGGGCGGAGTCGTCGACTGGCTCACGACCACCGATCACAAGAAGATAGGGATCCTCTACCTCGTCAGCGCCGTCGGGTTCTTCCTGTTTTCTGGGCTTCTGTCCCTCGTGATTCGGGCGGAGTTGGCGGCGCCCGGTTTGCAGATCGTGGGGCATCAGGAATACAACGAGCTGTTCACGATGCACGGCACCGGAATGGTCTTCTTCTTCGTCGTCCCGACCGCCATCGGGCTCGGGAACTACTTCGTTCCACTGCAGATCGGCGCGCCCGACGTTGCCTACCCGCGCCTCAACGCGTTCACCTACTGGCTCTACATCGCCGGCGGCCTGATTACCTTCTCAGGCTTCCTGACGGCAGGCGGCGCTGCGGCGGTGGGTTGGACGGGTTATGCACCGCTTTCGTCGAACACCTTCTCGCCCGGCGCCGGAGTGGACCTGTGGATCGTGGGGCTTCTGTTGAGCGGAGTCTCCGGGATCCTCGGGGCCATCAATTTCATGGCCACCATCTTCGGCATGCGTGTGCCCGGAATGACCATGTTCCGGATGCCGATCTTCTGTTGGAACATCCTCGTCACGTCCGGGCTGATCCTGTTCACCTTCCCGGTGCTTTCCGCTGCCTTCGCCATGCTCTACATCGACCGTCAGATAGGGGGCTTCTTCTTCGATCCAAGCGCCGGCGGAGATCCGATCCTGTGGCAGCACCTGTTCTGGTTCTTCGGACACCCAGAGGTGTACATCATGATCCTTCCGTTCTTCGGTGTGGTGACCGAGATCATCCCGGTGTTCAGCCGAAAACCTGTGTTCGGGTACTCGGGCTTCGTATTCGCCACGCTTCTGATCGGCGGCTACAGCCTGTCGGTATGGGCGCACCACATGTTCACCACCGGCGCAGTCAACAATCCTTTCTTTGCCGCAACCTCGATGATCATCGCCGTGCCCACTGGAGTGAAATTCTTCAACTGGATCGCCACCATGTGGCGGGGCAAGATCTCGATGCAGACACCGATGCTCTTCTCGGTCGGGTTCCTGTTCATGTTCCTCATCGGAGGAATCACCGGCGTGTTCCTGGCCTCCCCGCCGATTGACTATCACGTGCACGACACCTACTACGTCGTGGCGCACTTCCATTACGTCTTGTTCGGTGGTTCGGTGTTTGCAATCTTCGCCGCCTTCTACTACTGGATCCCCAAGATCAGTGGACGTCTGATGAACGAAGGGCTCGGCAAGCTTCACTTCTGGCTGCTGATCATCGGTTTCAACATGACGTTCTTTCCCATGCACGTGCTGGGCCTCAACGGCATGAACCGCCGCATCGCCGACTACTCTTCCGCTTCCGGGTTCCAGCCCCTGAACATCCTGGCGACGGCCGGCGCCGGGATTCTCGCCCTTGCCGTCACGGTCTTCTTGATCAACTTCTTTGTCTCGATGAGAAAGGGCGAGCCGGCCGGGGACGACCCCTGGGGAGGCTATTCGTTGGAATGGGCCACAACTTCGCCGCCCCCTCCCCACAACTTCCACCGGATCCCGCCGGTTCATTCGGAGCGGCCCGTCTTCGACGACCGGGCCAACCGTGGCGGGGCCGGCGCCGGCGGCGGCCCACGGGGGCCGGGCAGTGGTTGAGGAGCTCCGCTTCTTTCTGCGCATCGCCGTTTACCTCGTCGTGATCGGCACGATCTACTGGTTCGTCTCCTACGAGGTTGCGGGCACCCTGCTCTTGCTGTTCGGAGCCGTCGCGACGGGGTTCTTCGTCGTGGCAGCGCGCATCTCCTTCCAACCGAAGACTCCAGAAGACCTCGTTCCCAGGCCCCCCAGTTCCGGTCTCCACCGCATGACCGGGGTGTTCGGCCGCTACTTCGCGTTCGATGACGAGAACGCCGCAGGCGGAGAGCCCACCGAGGCGCCGCTTGCGCTCGAAGAAGAGGGCTTTCCCGAGTCGAGCATCTGGCCCCTTGCAGCCGCTCTGGCGGCTTTGCTGCTCGGGCTCGGACTGGTCTTCGGGCCCTGGCTGTGGATCCCCGGGCTCGCACTTGGAGCATCGTCCATGTGGGGCTGGCTGACCCAGTTGACCGCCTGAGAAGCTCAGACCTCCTCGAACCCGCCCTCGCGTGTGCGCCGCAGACGCACCCCCCGGGCGCGCCGGAACGGGTGGATGTCGGTTCCCTGCAGATTCTCGCAGATCCGGTAGGTCAACATCCCCGCCGCGGCCGGGAGCACGAACAGAGCAACTCTGAAGAAGTTGGTGATCGCCTCGACCGGGATGTCGAATGTGATCGAGAGCACATCACCGCCGCCTTCGAGCGTGAGCACCGTGAAGAAAACGATCCCGGCAGCGCCGATAGCAGTGCGAAGCGGCATGTCACGCGGATGATCCAGGAGTTGATGTTCGGCGCGATCGCCGGTCCACCGTGCCTCGAGGAAGGGCCACAGCGCCAGGAACGTAAACAGCAGGCCGGGGACGAGCACGCCCGGGATGAAGGGGGCCGCAATGGTTATGCCGAAAAGGTTGATATCCCATCCGGGGAAGAGCCGCAGTCCCCCGTCAAGCCAGCCCACGTACCAGTCAGGCTGGGAAGGGGCACTGGTTATGTACGGCTTGAACGGCCCGTAGTTCCACACGGGGTTGATCTGCAACAGACCCCCCATGAAGGCCATGACCGACGCGGTCAGGAACAGAAGCGCAAGCGACTTGAACGTCTGCGATGGCCACAGCGGCTTGCCGACGACATTGCGCTCGGTTCTTCCGGGCCCCCGGAACTGTGCATGCTTCTGACGAACGAGAATTGCCAGGTGCACGCTGATGAGGCCGATGATCAGGGCCGGCAGCAGCATGATGTGCATGACGAACAAGCGGGAGATGATCGCTTCGGCAGGGAATTCCCCGCCGAAGATCAACGACGCAAGGTAGGGCCCTGTGAACGGGATGGACAACATCACCGAATAGGCGATTCGCAGCCCGTTGCCCGAAAGAAGGTCGTCGGGAAGCGAGTACCCGGTGAAACCCATCCCGATTGCAAAGATCAAAAGACCCACTCCGATTAGCCAGTTGAGCTCACGAGGCCGCCGAAAAGCGCCGGTGAAGAACACCCTGAGCATGTGGACCACGACTGCGGCAACGAACACGATGGCGGTCCAGTGGTGGATCTGGCGCATGACCAGGCCCGCTCTGACCTCGAAGCTCAAACGCATAACGGATTCGTAAGCTGCCGAGACCTCCTGCCCCTTGAGCGGCAGATAGGGGCCGTCGTAGATCACAGGAGTTGCGTCCGGCCGGTAGAAAAGAGTGAGGAAGATCCCCGTCGCCACCAGGATGACGAACGTAAACAGCGATATCTCCCCGAGCAGGAACGACCAGTGGTCGGGGAATATCTTGTTGAGCCCCTTTCGCGCCCAGCCCCCGACGCGCAGGCGGCTCTCGACCCACTTGATCATCGTCGCTCCTCGGCCATCATGCCCCGCGGTCCACGTTCCAGAATGCGGGGCCGACCGGCGCCGAGTATTCACCCGTTGCAATCAGATAACCATCGGCGTCGATCGCCAGCGGAAGCTGCGGGAGCGGACGGGCCGCAGGCCCGAATATCGGTGTCGCCCCGGTGAGGACGTCGAAGGTCGACTGGTGGCAGGGGCACAGGAGCTGCTGCGCCGCCGACCTGTAGAGGCCGACCGAGCAACCGACGTGGGTGCAGATCTTGGAGTATCCAAGGCATCCCTCGGGCGCCCACTCCTCGCGTCCCTCCGGAAGGCTCAAACTGCCCTCGTCCACCCTGATCAAGACCGTCTGGGCGTCGGACAGGCCGACCTTGCCCTCGGGGAACACCGTTTCGATCCCCTCGACCGGAATGTCCGCCGGCCTGACCGGCCGGCCCTCGAGGTTCACGAGGCGGTCGCCGGCCCTCCACCCCGAACGGAAGAGGTCATCGCCGGGGTTGGGGCCCAACGAGAAGGCCGGGATCGCAAGCGCACCTGCGAGCGTCCCGCCCGCTCCGGCGAGGAGGCGCAGCAGAACCTTGCGACGTGAGAGATCCTCCATTCCGGGAAGCGGGGCCGTGTCGTCCTCCTCGGCGCCTGGCTCCGGTTCACCCATGAGCTGGCGCTCTTCGACCTCCTCCGGGACGTTCATGTAAGAGGTGGCCCAGACGGCAAGGCCCAAGCCGAGGCCTCCCAGCGCAAAGCCCAGCAGGACGCCCTCTAGCTGCGCCTGCCCGCCGAGCACGTACAGAACCAGCAAGCCCAACGAAGCGACCATCGAGACGATGAAAGAAGCGGTGATGGATGCCGGCGTCTTCACGATTCGACTCCGCCGCGAGCATGGGCCCGTCCCTTGCCGATGAACAATGCAATCAACACGAGTGCGCCCATGCCGATGGCCAACCCGGCAAAGCCCTCGGGCACCGGGCCGATGCCGCCGAGGTCGGCACCGCCGGGGTTGGGCCTGGCCTGCAGGAACCGCACGTAGCGAATGATCTCGTTGCGGGTGGCGGCATCGAAGCCGAAGTTGGGCATCTGACCGGGACCGGTGATCATGGCTTCGGCGACGATCACCGGCTCGGAGGGGTGCAGGCTCGGGGCGAGCGATCCCCGGCCGGTAGCGCCGCCGTTGGCGGTGGCGCCGTGGCAGGGTGAGCAGTTGGCGATGAAGATCTCGGCCCCGGTCGAAAGGTTCGTGCCGGAGAGGTCGACGGTTGGGATTGCAGGGCCGTTGCCCAAGGACGCAACGTAGGCAATTAGCTGGTCGATCTGCGTGTCGGAGTAGGCGGGCTCCTTGCGCACGGCCTGCGCGTCGGGGTCCGCCAGAGGCATGCGGCCGGTCGTGATCTGGAAGTGCGCCGCTGCGGCGCCGGCTTCTCTGATGTCGGGACCGAGCCCGCCCTCGCCGTCTTCTCCGTGGCAGGAGGCGCATCCCGCCTGGAACAATTTCCGTCCGGCCTCGACCTCTGACTGCGTGTAGCGGCGAGGCGTGTCTTGCCCGCGTGCAGCAGAGGCGACGATCTTGGTTCCGGCCGTGGCCGGGACGGCTAAGAGCAGCACCGCCGCGACCCGGCGAGCGCGCGTCACCTAACCCCCTCCCGTACTGATAAGCCGCCACAGCAGGCCGAGGGTGACGACGGCGGCGACGGCGAGCACACCGGCGCGCGCCTTGGCGGGCGCTTCGGAGGAGAAGGCGTTCGCCAGTGGGAGTGCACCCACGACAAGGGCCCCGTACAGCACATGGATGCCCTCGGCGGGGCGGTCCCCCGTTGCGTAGAGCAGGGCGCCCAAAGCCACCTGCAGCAGGAGCAGGCCGGTGAGGATTTTGCGCGCCCATTCCAACCACGGCCGTGCGCCGCCGAGAGTGGTGAGGGCGAGGGCTGCAAGCACAAAGGCGCCGGTAACTCCGAGGAGGAGCATCCCGCCAGCTGCATGTACCGCCTGCATGTCGTCACCAACCAGCCTCGGGCCCCCGCCACAGACAATCTACTTCATCGCGGTTCCTGGACCGTGGCCGAGGGGCGGCAGACTCGAGATTCCAGCCTTCCCCTACAATCCATGGAGAGCTCGCTCCGTCAAACAGGATTCCACGACCTAGGAGGGCCCGTGCCCGACGAAGTGAAGGCATACATATTGATTCAGACTGCGGTCAATGTCGCACAAGTCGCTCGAGACATCCGAGAGCTCGACGGTATCGAGGCGGCGGACGATGTCTCGGGGCCCTACGACGTGATCGTGAGGGCGAACGCCGGCAGTATGGACAGCCTCGGACGACTGGTGGTCGCCAAGATACAAACGATAGAAGGGGTCACCCGTACGCTCACCTGTCCGGTGGTGACCCTCTAACTTTTTCACACATTGCTGCACCAGCATGGGGCAGAGGTCCGAGCGAGCAACTCGCGATCGTGGCTCACGTAGAGGATGGTCTTGACGAGCACGCGCGCTTGACTAGAGGCTCTCGACTCGCCCTACTGAGGAGTGATGGGGGGATCCGGCGCACCCATCTTCGGCCCACCGAGCACCGCATTCATCGAACCTGAGCGAAAGCCCCCCAGGTCCAGGGCGACGTAGCTGAATCCCAGCCCCCGAAGACCTTCGGAGATGGCAGAGCCAAGCCCCGCGGCCTTGGCGATGTCCTCCGGAGGAAGCTCGATGCGGGCGAGATCACCGTGATCGCGCACCCGCAGGACCTCGAATCCGAACGACCGGAGCAGCTCCTCGGCCCGGTCAATCCGGCGCAGCCCCTGGGGCGTAACCCGCACCCCGTAGGCGAAGCGCGACGCAAGACACGGTGACGCCGGCTTCTCGGCGGTGGGGAGACCGAGCTCGGCCGAGAGCGCGCGCACATCGGCCTTGGTGAGTCCGGCGTCGACGAGTGGGGCGCGGACATCGTGCTCGCGCGCTGCCTCGAGCCCCGGACGGTGATCGCCCAGGTCGTCAAGGTTGGTCCCTACCAGGATCGTGGCGCCACGCCGCTCGGCAATGGGCTCGAGGACCTCGAACAGCTCCGTCTTGCACCAGTAGCAGCGGTCCGGATTGTTCTGTGCGTACTCCTCGCGCGCCACCTCCCGCGTCGACACGATCGAGTGGTTCCACCCCCTGGAGCGCGCAAGAGAGCGCGCCGCATCGAGCTCGCGCCGGGCGAGGGAGGGAGAGACGGCGGTAAGGGCGAGCGAGCGTTCGCCCAGGGCCTCGTGAGCCGAGGCGGCGACGAGGGCGGAGTCGACTCCGCCCGAGTAGGCAACCACGACGTCGCCGAAACCCGCCAGCGAGTCCCGCAGCAAGCTACGCTTGACCGAGAGATCGCCCCTCATGTGTGACACCCCCAAGACCGAGGGGTAAGTGTGAGACCCATGTATGCCCTGGCCGCCTTTGTGATGGCTCCGAACCGGCAGACCTCCCTCAAGGAGTTCCTGCGCGACCCTACTCTCACGGTCGCCTGCGTCCTGCTCATCGTGGTTTCTGTCGCGTGGATAGTGGTCTCCCGGATCATGGTGCGCCGGATCAAGCGCAGGTCGCGCGCCGTGGCCACGCGACGGTAGGACGGAAAGACCACTTCATTCGATGTAGCCCAGGTCCTTGAGATGCGCGGCCACGGAATCCGCCTCCTCGGCCGAGTAGCCTCCCGCCGCATCCCGGGCGGTGACCGGCGCGCCGGCCCTCACCGGGTGGGCCCGGAGCCAACCGGCATCGACCAGCTCGGTTGCCACGCGCCCGTCAAGGCCCTCGGGCACCGGCTGCTCGAGAAGGGCCAGAGCGGTGGGGCACACGTCGAGAAGGGCCAACTCCGGGGCGTCCCCCCGGGCGATCCGGGGGCCCGCCGCGGCGAGAATGCCCAGCGGCCGGTGATCGGCCGACCACGCCTCCCTGACACCCGAAAGCGGGACCGGGGCAACCAGGGTTGCCTCGGAAGCCTCCCGGCCGGGGGCGACCCGGTAGCCGGTCGACCAGCCGTCCAACATCAGATCCGGAGCGTTCGCGCTCTGGGGGCCCGAATAGATCTCGTCGCGGGCATGCACCCCCGCAAACAACCGCTCGCCGGTGCCGGGATCTTCGAGCCCGCCGATCCGATCGCGCAGCTCGTCGAGCAGCTCCGGGGCGTCCTGGGCGGCAACGCATCCCAGCGGCTCCCGTCCGGCCAGGTTCAGCCACAGATCTCCGTGGACGCCCACGAACGCCTGGGTGTCGCTCCAATCGAACGACCCGAGCTGGCCGGTGAGCGTCGCGCCCACCGCCCGGCGCGCCAGCCCAGGGGCCAGCCGCTTGCCCAGACGCCGGACGGGCGACGGCAGGGCCCAGGCGAGGTTCACGGGAGAACGTCTCCGCGGCCGGCCGTAGGACGCATACCCCTGCCCTGCCAGCCACGAGCCGAGGTTGACGTCCGAGCGCAGCGGCCCCGCCCCGTGGTCGCTCACGACCATCACGTCCGCTTCGGGCCAGGCCCCGAGGAGGTTTCCGGTGGCGCGGTCCATCGCCGTGTAGACGCGCTCGACGGCGTCGGCCAGCGGATGGTCGGTGCCGCGAAAGCGCCAGAAGAAGTGCTGGGCCCTGTCGATGTGGGGCCACACCGCCACGACGCAGTGGGCGCCCGTCCTCTCGGCCGCCCACGGCAGGGCCTCCGCCTGCGCCTCGAGTCCCCGCAACAGCTCGTCCAGGAAGCGCTCCAGGGACCCGTGGGGCGCCCGGTCGAGCAGGTCGTCGAGCCTGAAGCGCTGCCCCAAAGAGGCGCCGAGCTCCGGGGGCGAGGTGATGTCGGCGCCGGGCGGCGCGCCGTATCCGGCGACCATCGCCCCGGTTACGGGGGTTGGGGGAAAGGTCATCGGGACGTTCCAGACAAGCCAGCGGATGTCCTGCGCGCCCATCTCCCACAGTCCGGGAACCTTGCGGTCCCGGGACGAGAAGTAGCGGCACGCATAGGCCCCCGGCGCCCGGTACCAGGAGCCGAAGATCCCGTGCCGGCCGGGGTTGGTGCCCGTGAAGGCCGAAGTCCACGCGCAATCGGTCATCGGGGGCCAGACCGACCGCAGCGGCGCCCGGAAGCCGCGCTCGATCAGGTCGCCCAGAACGGGCAGGCGGCCCTCAGCGACGAGTGGATCGGCAACGTCCCAGGTGGCCGAGTCCCAGCCGAGGACGACCAGCCGCGGCGCCAAACCTCTAGGGCGCGCCGAGGGGCCGGCGCACCCCTCCGCGGCCGGGGGCGCGGTCGAAGCACGTCCGATCGCAGGGCCATCCGCTCCACAGGGTCTGGGCCCGCCAGCGGAAATGGGAGCGGCGGAGAGCCACCGAGCGCAAGGGGACGACCACAGCCGCGGTGCGTGCTCCGGTGTGGCGCGCCGGGATGCTCCGGAGGAGACGCGGATCGTGGCCTCGACGGGCCCGCCACAGCGAGCCCTCCACCCCTCGGCCAGGGGAGCGCACGAGGGCGAAGTGGTCGAAGCGGGGCGTGCCCAAGGTGTCGAGATGGACGAGGAGATAGCCGCGGTCCTGGAGGCGCCGAGCCGTCCAGCGTGCCTCGGTCGCCACCTTGAAGCGCGCCTCCTTCGTTCCCCGCAGCTCCACCCGTCTGATGTCGAGGGGCCCGCGCGTGTCACGGGGGTCGGTCAGCTCGGCCGGCCGGCCGTGGGCGGCCGGTCCCAGGAGGGACAAGACGGTCGCGCACGCAAGAAGAGCAGTCTTTCTCACCGTCTGCCGCTCACCGTCTGCCGCTCCCGCGCAGCCCGCCGGCGCGCCACAGGGCCCACCCCGCCAGGACCGTCCCCAGGCACGTGAGGGCCGCGGGGAGCAGCTCGGGCCCGGACGGCGCCCGTGCGGCCTCGGCGATGCCGTTGCGCGCCCCGGCAAGGAGGACCACTGCCGCCAGGCCGCCTCCGACGGCATTGCGCGTCAGCATCGTCCTGTAGTCCCGCACCGTCGCCCGTCCGAAGCACCCGCACGGAAGCCGGTCACCCTGCAGTGAGCGGGCGCGGACAACCGCAGCAGAGAACGCCGCCAGCAACGCCAGGGCCAGGGCAGCGCCCGCCCGGGCTCCCCCCCACAGGATGGTCAGGGCAACGGCCAGCTCGACCACCGGCACGGCAACGGAGACGAAAGGCTCGGCGCGCCGCCCGAGGCCGAAGCCGGACACCGCGCCCCGCCAGCCGGCCGGCCAGACGGCTTTCGCTGCGGCCGCCCACGCGAACATGGCGGCCAGGGAAACGGCGGCGACGAAGGCTAAAGTGTCGAGCATCGGAAGCCGTATCTTACGTGGGCGACCCATTGAGGAGGCCGACCCACCCGGGGGCCCAGGCTTTCCCATGGGTGCCGATCCGCAACGAGAGGGAGGACGTCGGGTTGGAGGGTTGGTGGGCTGCCTCGTATGTCGTCCTGTGGATCCTCGTGGTCGTCCTGTGCCTGGTGGTGGTTGCGCTCGCGCGGCAGATCGGGACGCTGCTCTTGAGGGTCGAGTCCCGGGGGGCACTCGAGCTGGACGATGAGGGACCGCCCCTCGAAGAGGCGACCCAGCCCACCGAGACCGTCGACGCCACGGGCCGCCCGGTTGTTCTGGGAGGACCCGGTGAGGCGCAGCTGCTGCTCTTCGTCTCCCCCGGATGCCGGCTCTGCCAGGCGGTGCTGCCGTCGGTGGGAGCTGTGGCGCGGGCGGGCCGCCTCGTCCCCTACGTCGTGACCGACGCCGACCGTGAGGAGACCCTGGCTGCCTTCGGCGACGCCCGGTTCGGCGCGCCGGTCGTTCCGGGCCTCGAGATCGCTCGGGCCTTCGGGGTGCCGGGCACCCCCTACGCGGTGGTCCTCGACCCCACCGGAGCGGCCGTGGCCAAGGGAACCGTCAACAACCTCGAGCAGATGGAGGGCCTGGTCGACACCGCCACCCGACGCCTCGCGGCCGACCGCAATGCCCGGGTGGACGGCTCGGTGCACGATGCTTGAGGCCGCAGTGAGCGGCGCGTCGGTGCGGCTGGCCGGGGCCACGGGTCGCAGGTCGTTCCTCGGACGGCTCGGCGCCGGCGTGGTCGCCCTGGTGGGTGGTCCGTTCGTGGCGGTGGCGCTCGACCCCTCCCGGGCCGAGGCGTTTCACATCTGCGGGCACACCTACACCACCGGCTCGTGCCCGCACCCGTTTGCACCCCGCACTCGCATCGACCGGGCGGGGTACCCCGTGCACCCCAAGTACGGCTACCCGGTCGACGACAAAGGCCGCATCTACACCTCACGGGATCAGCGGCGGCGAAAGATCTGCGAGCAGGTGGTGCGCGCGAGATTCCCCAAGACCGGACATGCGGTGCTCCAGGGCGGGTGGAGCCGCTGCTGCCACGGGCAGATACGCCGGATCGTCGACTGCTGTTCCCATTCGGCCACGCGCATCAACGGCGACGGATCGCTGACCGGATACTGCTTCGGAGGACGCAAGGTCTTCTGCATCACCTATCGGGACACCAACGTCCCGTGCTGAACGCCCCCCTCCTGGGTGTCATCGTGGTCGCCTCGCTGGTTGCCGGCCTCTCCTCACTCTTCGGCCCCTGAGGCCTCTCGATGGTGGAGACCATCAACCCCGTGGTCCACGGGGAGCGGCGCAGGGCCTACCGGTTGGCGCTGTCTCTGCACATTCTCGGGGCGATGACGGCGGCCGCTGCCCTCGGAGGGCTGCTGGGGCTGATGGGAGCGCTGGCCGGGGCGCCCTGGGGGGCGCCGGGCCTGCTTGCCCTTGCCGCGATCGCCGCCCTCTATGCACTGCGCGAATCGGCCGGCGCGCCGGTTCCGCTCCCCGCGCGCCGCGGCCAGGTTCCCTCCTGGTGGCGCAGCTTCTTCTCACCTCCCGTGGCGGGCCTCCTCTACGGGCTGGCCCTCGGGGTCGGCTTCGGCACCTACCTGACCTTCGGGACCTTCGTGGCGGTGGCAGCGGCAGCCGTCCTCGGCGGCGATCCCCTTGCGGGCGCCGCCGTGTGCGCCCCCTTCGGCCTCGGACGGGGCGTAGCGGTGGCGTGGGCCAATCGCGGCGCCGCCCGTGACCCCGGCACGACCGTCGCCCGCCTGGAGGATCTCGCCCTGGGCCGCTCGCCCAGGCTCCTGAACTCAGCGACACTGGCGGCGGTGACGGGAGCCTCCCTGGCGGCAGGTCTGTAAGCCTCCATCCCATCCGGGGGGACGCCGGTCGAGCCCGGCTACCCCCCCGGCCCCCCCACCTTTTCCGGGGCCCCCCACTTGCAGGGAGGGGGGAGGTGGGCTAGGCTTAGCACTCAGAAGGTTAGAGTGCTAACGGACACAGCTTTCCATAGGAGGTACAAGTGGCAAAGACTCTCGAATTCCACGAAGAGGCCAGACGGGCGCTCGAGCGTGGAATGAACCAGCTCGCCGACGCAGTCAAGATCACGCTCGGTCCCAAGGGCCGCAACGTGGTACTCGAAAAGAAGTGGGGCGCGCCGACCATCACGAACGACGGCGTCTCGATTGCAAAAGAGATCGAGCTCGAGGACCCGTACGAGAGCGTGGGGGCCGAGCTCGTCAAAGAGGTGGCGAAGAAGACCGATGACGTCGCCGGCGATGGGACCACGACGGCCACCGTCCTCGCTCAGGCGATGGTGCACGAGGGCCTCCGGAACGTCGCAGCCGGATCGAACCCAATAGCCCTCAAGCGCGGGATCGACAAGGCCGTCACGGCCCTGGTCGAGTACATCAAGTCCTCCGCCCGCGAGGTCGAGGGCCGCGACCAGATCTCCCAGGTGGCGTCGATCTCGGCGAACAACGACCCCGAGATCGGTGAAGCGATCGCCGAGGCGATGGACAAGGTCGGCAAGGACGGAGTCATCACGGTCGAGGAGTCCAACACCTTCGGCCTCGAGCTCGAGCTCGTCGAGGGAATGCGCTTCGACAAGGGTTACGTCTCGCCCTACTTCGTGACCGACCCCGAGCGCATGGAGGCCGTCCTGGACGAGCCCTACGTGCTGATCGCGAATCAGAAGATCTCGGCGGTCAGGGACCTGCTCCCGATCCTCGAGAAGGTCATGCAGTCGGGCAAGCCGCTCCTGATCGTGGCCGAAGA
>JACDDL010000013.1 GCA_013817045.1 Actinomycetota bacterium
GGTCTACTCGGACCGGGGAATGCAGGTTGCTTCGTGGCGCCTCTAACCTTTAGGGCGTCTTGAGCCACAGGGAGGCTTGAGTTGGGTGCATCGTCTTGTTGACCGCGTCGAGTAGCTCGGCGCTCAGGGAGTCGAGTTCAATCTGGTCGCGCAGACGCGCTGAGAAATGGGCAAGCGTCTGCTCGGCGTTGTACTTGTGGCGGTAAAAGCGTCGGTCGATGAAGCCCTGGATGCGGGTGCGGGCGGGCCGGAACACAGCAGCGACGACCAGGGTTGAAGCGGCTACAACGAGATTGTTGTTCTGCTGTCCGGTGACTTCCCGAACGAGACCGCCAATCCCCACCACTCCGGCCAAATAGACCAGTGCCAGGACTGCGGTCAACGCGCCGTAGACCAGGGTTCGGTTGATGACGAGGTCGATGTCGTATAGGTGGTAGCGCAGGATGGCTACGCCGGACGCCACCGGGACGGTCATGAGACAGAGGACGCAGACGAGCATTCCGGTACCGACGAGGACCGTGTCATCAGCGGGGAGAAGCCATGAAGACACCCAGGCTGCCTGGAGAACCAGGTAGCCTGCCGCGACCAACGAGGCGGCGAACGAGAACCACTTGAGCTGCAAGCGACGATCCCCTGTCGACCTCCGAAAGCGCACAACGAAGCAGGCCGCCGCCGCCACCATGGTCAACGGAAGCAGAACCCAGCCTAGGGTGCCGTCCTGGACGATGCTCCCCCGTAAGCTCTCGATCCCAACCGGGTTTGAAAACGCATAGTCCTGTGTGGTGTAAGGCGCCAAGCTTCCGGCCATGAACGCCAGGGTGGCCAGAGCGTTGGCCCACGCCACGACTCTCCACCGGGTCGATGGAAGCCTGCCGTCGGGGAAGAGCAATAAGACGAAGACGATCTGGGTAAAAGGTCCGGTGCTGATCCATGTGCTGATCCATTCGGCCCACCGGCGAGCTGGGAGTGCCGTCGCCACGTAGGCGATCAAGGCCAGCGTCAGGCCCCCACTCAGCCCTATGGCCAAGAGCAGCCAGCCCACCGCGTTGCCAGGGTGCCGCGCCGCCACCAGGGCTCCCATCACGGAGAAGGCCAAGAAAGCGAGGCCCAGCAAAGCCATCGACCAGACTGGAACGTCAAGCCCCACGGGACTGAAGGTTGGGGTAGCCCCCAGCCCCACCACCAGCCCGAAGCCGAGGAGCAAGAAGTAGACGCCGCATAACGACCACGCCAGGGGAGCGGCGGTACGGGGGCTCATTGCCTGATCTTCGATGATGCCCGCTACGTGATCGTTACGACGATTCGGGATGACCGTTGGTGGTCCACATTCCCTCCGAAAGGGCCTGAGTAGCGGGTCATTCACGGACACCGGAACAAAGGTGCTTGATCGCCGGAACTCCCTGCGTCCATCCCGGCGGCCTGTCCCTTATGTGAGGCGCCGACCGGACGTTTCTTCATCTGGAGCTCTTGCGGCGCTCCTCGTTCAGCGCATCGAAGATCTGCGCCTTCACCTCTGACGATTGGTCTGCAACCGCCTGCATGATGTCGGTGTTCCTCACCTGCAACTGTCTGACGACAAGCCTCAGAAACCGGGGATCGTTGATGACTTGGGCCGCGACGTCCTGGGTGGGATTGGGTTGCCTCTTGTCCTTAGTGGTGGGGGTGGAGCCTGAGCCACCGAGGCTCTTGACTCTTGGAAAGAAGAGTCCGAGCACGGCGAGCATCGCTCCGATGATCAGTGCGACGATGGCCACAAAGGGGTTTGTGTCCGTCAGCCCCAGGAGTGCGATCAGGATGATCGTGACGCCAAGGAACATTACGATGACCCGCAGGAGGAGCTCAGAGCCCATCCGCCCATCCTCCAAACTGCGGCGCCCTCCCTTCATCGTGCGAGTGTATCGCCGGCAGGCCGGATTTCCATCGGCATCTTGAGGGGCTCGCATATCCTTTCGGTTCTCGTGAGCGACACAACCGTGCCGGGGCTCCACATAGACGAGCAGGACATCTATCTTCGCTTCGCCGACGCCGACAGGCGGCTCGCCCGGGTGGCGCTGGTTCAGGAGATCGAGCGTCCCCGCGTCGGGCCCGAGTTCAATTTCGACGACAGATCGACTTGGAGCCTCCGCTGGCGGCGCCCCCCGGCCCTGCGAATGGAGTACAGGTTGCATCTGGTGCACAAAGAAGGGGGTGCCGAGAGTGTGTGCGACCCGGCGAACCCCCTTCGGCTTCGGGCCCCTTCGGAGATAAGTCGGTTCTCGAGTTTCCCGGTTACCGACGGCCGGACTGGCTCGACACCGAGCCTCGGCCATCGGGGCCCGTGGTCGAGACCTCCGTGGAATCCGCTCATCTCGACGGACGCATCCGGGTGCGGTTGTGGCGGAAGGGGGAATGGAACGATCCGAGGCCGCTGCCGTTGCTGGTTGTACACGACGGTCCCGAGTACGCCGACTACGCAAGCCTCATCGTCATGCTAGAGCACATGACTGCCCGGTCGGAGTTGCCGCCGATGCAGTTGGCCCTTCTGGCGCCGCTCGACCGCAACGAGCATTACTGTGCCTCGCCGTCCTATTCGCGCGCCTTGGCCGAAGAGGTGCTTCCGCAGCTCGAAAGGATCGCGCCATCCCCCCCCGGTACTAAGATGCGCATCGGTATGGGGGCCAGCCTCGGTGCTCTTGCAATGCTGCGCGTGCACCGGCTTTATCCGGATGCTTTCGGAGGTCTCTTTTTGCAGTCCGGAAGTTTCTTTTCCGAGCAGATGGACGTTCAGGAGTCATGGCTCGGCAGATTCGAGGAGATTACGCGTTTCATGAACGGCGTTAGGACAGAGACGACATGGGGTCATCCAATAAGGGTCGAGATGACGTGTGGAAGCGTCGAGGAAAACCTGCTCAACAACAGGGCCACCGAAGCGGCGCTGGCCGCTCAAGGCTATGAGGTTGCGCTCCACGAACACCCTGATGCCCATAATTGGGTGTCCTGGCGGGACACCTTCGACCCGTTCCTCGTGGAATTTCTTCGGGACGCTTGGGGATGAGACGTGAGCGAGTCTCGCTGTATTCACCTGCGATTGGTGGAAGCGGCGACCTCATGGCCTACGGTGACTACGGGCGCCCTGTGCTCGCGTTCCCATCGGAGCAGGGGCATGCCACCGACTACGAGGATCGCGAGATGGTTGATTCCATCGCATGGCTCATCGAGGAGGGACGGACGAAGCTCTACTGCGTTGCCAGCTACGATGCTTCGAGCTGGATGGCGGCAGATCTGTCATTGGAGGAGCGTGCTCGAGAACACGGCAAATACGAGGACTGGATCCTGAACCAGATCGTACCTTGGATCGTTGATGACTGTTCAGGGCGCGCCGACATCGTCACGAACGGATGCAGCTTCGGCGCATACCATGCAGTCAACTTCGCCCTGAAGAGGCCGGATGTGTTTCCCGTGGCGATTGGCCAGAGTGGATCCTACGATATTTCGACGCTGGGTCCCGGGGATGGTGGCCAATCCTTCTACTTCAACAATCCGATGTCCTACATGACCAACCAGCACGGGGACCACCTCAGCTGGGTGCGCGACAACGCCTACGTTGTCCTCGTCTGTGGCCAGGGGCAGTGGGAGGACACGACGGGATCGCTGGACTCGACTCGAGCATTCCAGAAGGTGCTTGCGGACAAGGGAATTCCGCATGAAATGGATCTTTGGGGATACGACGTTCCGCATGACTGGCCCTCATGGCGCTCTCAGTTTGCCTATCAACTTCAGCGGTTCTGCTGATGGGGGAGAGCCACGTCATAGGACTGCTGCTCGCGACGGAGGAGGACTGGCCGTCGGCGTTTGAAGCGCTGTTCGCTGCACTCGAGCCCGAGATCACATACGCGGGCAATAGGCACACGTTCGACGTCCAGCGAATAACAACCGAGCCATTCAGGCTGCGAGCCGTTCCCCGCTATTCACTGGTCATCGACAGACTGGCGCACTGGTACTGGGTGCCTCGGGAGTGGCTCAAGAAGGTGGCGCTCATGGACGACGTCTATTTGATGAACAACCCGTTCACCTTCCAGGCTATGGAGAAGCACGCAGCCTACTGCGCCATGATTCGGCTCGGCTTGAACATTCCCGAGACCTGGATGATTCCTCACAAGAATCCGCCTGAGAATGAGCGGTTTCCGTATACAGCCGCCAAGTACAACCTGCCCTTCCGGCTCGAAGATATCGCCAAGGAAGTCGGCTACCCCCTCTACATGAAGCCTTTCGCAGGGTGGTTGGGTTGGCGTAACGCGGGTGGCCGATGACGAGGAGCTCAACCGAAGCTACGACGAGTCAGGGCAGCGCCTGATGCATCTCCAGGCGGCGGTGGAGAACTTCGATTCGTTCACCCGGTCGATCAACGTTGGCGCCGAGACGTTGGTTACCCGTTACGAACCGTCCAAGCCCTATCACGACCGTTATCAGGTGGACCACGCGTTTCTCAGCCCGGAGCTGGGCGAGGAGGTCGAGACCATCAGCAAGGTTGTGAGCGCCTTCTTCAGGTGGGATTACAACTCATGTGAGACGATCATCAAGGACGGCAGGGTCAGCCCGGTCGACTTCGCAAACGCCTGTCCCGAGACATCCATGATCAGCCTGCACTACTACTTTCCGTGGGCGATCAAAGCGCTCGTCAAGTGGTCGATGTTCTGCATCGTGACCGGGCGAAAGATGCCTGTCGACCAGAACACCGCCGACTACTTCGCAATCGCCGACTCGGAGGAACTCGGCTATTTCGGAAAGCTAGCGGCCTACCGTGAGCTCGCAGACTCTCATTTCCAAATGGATGCTTACGAGGAATTCTGCTCGGAGCATCTCGCTCGAGTTGACGAAGTCATGGTGGATTACATCGAAAGCGACACATTCGACCGGTTGCTGGTCGAGACGGTGAAGGCGGCGTTCCCTTCCTCGGAGCACGAGACTTTCATCGCGCATTACAGGGGTATGTTGGCGGCGTGGGCAAAGGATCAGCGCGCAGCGGCTTGACCCATCGAGGTCGTTCTTGAAGGTCTCCCCTCCCACGGTTCCCTTGTTGCTCGTGCGCCGGCCCCCTTGGCATCCGACCCGCCTGGCAGGGCTAACCAGTTCCGATCGTTACGCCGCGAGCCGCTCGGTCGGCGCGCCGAAAGGCTCCGGCTCACGTAGGGTTCAGCTTAGATTTTGTTCGCCCGCCCGGCTGAAGGTGCTGAAGGGCAGCCGCTAGGGTGCATCTCTCGAGGCAAAGAGGAGGCCGGGCAGGGGTGGGGCGCACGAGGGGCCGGAACCGGGTCGCTATGCCCGGCGCGCCGAACCGGATTGGGTTTGCTGTGGTGCTCGCCGTCATTGGGTTTCTGCCGGCGGCCTGCGACGAGGGCTCTCCCTCGACACTCGACTCTCGAGGTCCGGGAGCCGCCCGCATCGAGAGTCTGTGGTGGCTCATGCTGTGGATCTCGGTCGTCGCCATGGCGGTCGTGCTCGGTTTCCTGATCTTCGCCTTCGTAAAAGGGCGCCGCGCCGATGCGGTCGCCGACCACCGAGCCCGATGGGGAGAGCCCTTCATCGTGGTAGCCGGTGTGATCATCCCGGCCGTCATCCTGACTGCGGTGTTCGCTCTTTCCCTGCGGGACATGGCAGCCCTCGCTCAGCCCGATGAACCCGCCTCCATGACGATCGAGATAGTCGGCCACGACTGGTGGTGGGAGGCGCGTTACGACGGAGGCGAGATCGTCACGGCGAACGAGATCCATATGCCCGCGGGTGAACCGGTGCGGGTCGAGCTGACCACCGACGACGTCCTCCACAGCTTTTGGGTTCCGCAGCTCCAGGCCAAGACCGACACCGTCCCGGGCAGGGTCAATCACACCTGGTTGGAGGCGGACAAACCCGGTAGGTACCGGGGCCAGTGCGCCGAGTTCTGCGGCTTGCAGCACGCCAAGATGGCGTTCTTTGTCGTGGCGCAGAGCCCCGACGACTTCGACGCCTGGCTGGAGGAGCAATCTCAACCGGCGCAGCAACCGGTCGAGGCGAGCGCCCGTGCGGGCCAGGGGGTATTCCTGAACTCGACCTGCTCAGGCTGTCATGCCATCGAAGGCACCGCCGCAACCGCCGATGTGGGGCCCGACCTGACGCATCTGGCAAGTCGTGACACAATCGCCGCCGGCGTGCTCGACAACAACCGGAACAACCTCGAACAGTTCGTAAGCGATCCCCAAAGTCTCAAGCCGGGCGCGATCATGCCGCCAACTCAGCTCAGCTCACAGGAACTTCAAGCACTCGTGGACTATCTGGAACAGCTGGAATAGGAAGGGCGCCTAAGTTGGCAACCATCGCCGAACGGCTCGAGGTCTTTTGGGAGGAGAAGCCTGGCCTCGCAACGTTCTTCGAGACGGTCGACCACAAGAAGCTCGGCTTCAAATACCTCTACACCGGACTCATCTTCTTCGTCCTCGGGGGTCTCCAGTCCCTCGTCCTCCGGGCGCAGCTCACCTCGGCCAACCTCGAGCTTGTGGATCCGGAGACCTACAACCAGATGTTCTCGATGCACGGAACCACGATGATGTTCTTGTTCGCGATCCCCGTGTTGTCGGGTTTCGGCAACTACTTCGTGCCCCTGATGATCGGGGCGCGCGACATGGCTTTTCCCCGGCTCAATGCGTTCGGATACTGGGTGTTCCTCGGCGCCGGGTTGTTCATGTACTCGAGCTTCCTCGGAGGAAGCGCGCCCAACGACGGGTGGTTCAACTACCCTCCGCTCGCCGGGCTCGAGTTCAGTCCGGGACTGAACATCGACTTCTACTCTCTGGGCCTCATCTTTCTGAGCATCTCGACGACAGCGGGCGCTATCAACTTCATTGTCACGATCTTCAAAATGCGTGCTCCGGGGATGTCGATAAACCGCATGCCTATCTTCGTTTGGGGCGAGCTCGCCATGGCTTTGGCGACGGTCTTTGCGCTTCCGTCGTTGACCGTCGCTCTGGTGATGCTCGAGCTCGATCGCAAATTTGGCTTCCATTTCTTCGATACAGAAGGAGGCGGCGATCCGATTCTGTGGCAGCATCTGTTCTGGATCTTCGGCCACCCGTGGGTCTACATCATCGTGCTTCCGGCCTTCGGGATCGTGTCCACGATCATCCCGACCTTCTCTCGCCGTCGCATGATTGGCTACATCTATGTCGTTCTGGCAGAGATGGCAGTCGCGCTGCTCGGTTTCGGAGTGTGGGTTCATCACATGTTCTCGGTGGGGATCCCGCAGATCTCGCTGAGCTTCATTTCGGCTGCGAGCTTCATGATCACCATCCCGAGCGGCACTCAGTTCTTCGCGTGGCTGGCAACGATTGTGGCCGGAAAGCCCGTTCTGAAGACCCCTATGCTTTTCGTGCTCGGCTTCATCTTCCTGCTGGCCATCGGCGGCTTCTCGGGGGTGATGTTCGCGTCGGTGCCGTTCGACCAGCAGACGACCGATACCTACTTCGTGGTGGCGCACCTCCACTACGTGGTGGTGGGTGGGGCGGTCTTCCCCATGTTCGGTGCGCTGTACTACTGGCTTCCGAAGATGACCGGCAAGCTGCTGAACGAGAAGATGGGCCGCCTCAGCTTCTGGATCATGTTCATAGGTTTCAATCTGGCGTTCTTCCCGATGCACATCTCGGGTCTGCTGGGACAGCCCCGCCGCGTCTATACCTACGAGGCCGGACTCGGGTGGGACATCTGGAACTTGATTTCCACGGTCGGCGCCTTCATGCTCACCTTTGGGATCCTGCTCACATTCGTCAACTGGTGGCGCAGCGTCCGGAAGGGTGAGCCTGCCGGGGACGACCCGTGGGGCAGTGAGACGTTGGAGTGGGCGACCACCTCGCCTCCCGCCGAATACAACTTCGAGACCGTGCCGACCGTCAGGAGCCTCCAGCCGTTGTGGGACCAGCCGGAGCTGAGAGAGGGTCCCCAGTCTCAGGAGGAGGGCGGCTACGCCTTGACGGGCGGGCATGAGACTCTGGCCACGAGCCTTCTCGACGCCCAGCCGCAGGCCGTCTTGGAGATGCCCCACGAGAGCCCCTGGCCCGCGCTGTTGACCGCTGCACTCGCGGTGATGTTCTACGGGTTCTTGTTCGACGCCTATGCGCTGGCAGGGCTGGGCGCGCTGGGCAGCGCCGGCGGGTTGATCGGATGGTTCTGGCCCCGGGGGGAGACGCAGGAAACGTGAGTCTCCTGGAGACGAGTGCCCCGCCCCAGACGACCTCCCGGGAATCCGCTCTTCCCCGTCACGTCGCAGGCCCGAGGTCCACGGGCTGGTGGGGCATGGTCATGCTTATCTGCACCGAAACGATGCTCTTCTCGGCGCTTATCGCAAGCTACTTCTATCTCCGGTACCAGCTCGGCCCGGAGTGGCCACCCGACGGAATCGAGCCACCGACCCTCGAGCTCCCGCTGATCATGACTGCGATTTTGTGGTCGAGCAGCATCCCCGTCCACTTCGCCGAGCGGGCCATCATGAAGGGAAACCAGCGACGGTTGAGGCTGGGCCTTGCGCTCGGCTTCGTATTGGGCGCTACGTTCCTCGCGATGCAACTCGGCCTGGAGTACCCGGAGACGTTGGCGGAGTTCACTCCGACCACCAACGCGTACGGGTCGCTGTTCTATACGATCACCGGCTTCCACGGCATCCACGTCCTGGTCGGTTTGATGTTCAGCCTGTGGACGCAGGTGCGGGCGTGGAAGGGGGCGTTCGATGCCGAGCGCCATGTCACGGTGCAGAATTTCACCATGTACTGGCATTTCGTCGACGTCGTGTGGTTGTTCGTCCTTTCGACCATCTATCTCTTCCCGAACGCCTAAAGAGGGGTTAAGGCACATTCCTGTGGTGACTCAGGTGACGAAGGCCGAAGCCGGGGGCTCGGGGTGGTTGTGGTTCGGGGTTCTGGGCGGCCCCGCGGGCTGGAGCCTCCAGACGCTGATCGGCTCGGAGCTCGATGAGATCGCTTGTGCGCCCGGCGCTGCTGTTCCGGCTATCGTCGAGCCGGTCGTCCTCGCCGTTTCCGCGGTTTGCTTTGCAATAACGATTCTGGCCGGCTTGGCGTCCTGGCGCTGCTTGCGCGCGACTTCCGGGCGTGACGACACAAACGGCAGGCGCGCCTCCTGGATGGCCCGAGCAGGAGTGATCACCAGTCTGTTCTTCGTGATCGCGATCTTTCAGGGGTTTCTGCCGAGCTTGTTCCTGTCCGCCTGCCAGGTGGGAGCGTGAACCTGCTCGCCGTCGATCCTCTCGTAAGGCCTTCGGGGGTTCTCTACGCTTGGGCCTTCGACCCGGTGGTGGTCGTGGCACTGCTGGTGGCGGCGTGGGCCTTCGGGTACGGCGTTCGCCGGCTATGGATCAGGGGACGCGGACGCGGAGTCGGCCCCGCGCAGGTGGCCGCATTCTTTTTCGGTCTCGTGGTTCTTGCAACTGCGTTGGTGTCTCCGGTTGCTGCGCTGGGACACACGCTTTTTGCCGCTCATATGGTTCAGCATCTGATCCTCGTGCTCGTGGCCGCCCCACTGCTGAGCTTCGGGGCGCCGTTCCTTCCGTGCTCGCTTGCCCTGCCCCGCACCTGGCGACGCGATCTCCATGCCCTGGGCCGCACTTCTGGGGCCGCAGCCGCCTGGGCTGTACTGACCGGCCCGCTGCTCGTCTGGATCCTTCACGTCGGCGCTTTGTGGGTCTGGCATCTTCCAATGCTGTACGAGGCGGCGCTGCGCAACCCGCTGCTGCACGTCATCGAGCACCTGAGCTTCTTCATCACCGCATTGCTGTTCTGGGCGCTGATCATTCCGTTCGGCCGGCGACGTATGCCTTATCCCGCGCGCCTCGGATACGTGTTCGTTACGGCGCTGCAGAGCGGAGGACTTGGTGCAATCCTCACCTTCGCATCGGTGCCTTTGTATTCGGTTCATGCGGCCGGGGCCCGCGCCTGGGGCCTGAGCGCGCTTCAGGATCAGCAATTGGCCGGAGTGATCATGTGGATACCCGCCGGGGTCGTCTATCTTGCCAGCATGTCGCTGCTCTTCATCCGATGGATGCGATCCATGGATGCTTCTGCGGCCGAAACCGACGGCCGCAGCGCTGCGCTGCTCACCGCAGGCAGACGTCCGTGAAGCTCCGTTGCGCCCGCTCTGGATGGGCCGTCAAAGTGCTTACGGCGCTGGGCGCAATCGCACTGGGGGGCTGCGCCTACACCTCCAACCTGACCAACCCGCACCCCTCCCAGGAGCCCGTGGCCGATACTCCCGAGCGCGGCCGTGTGCTCTACCTACGGGATTGTGCATGGTGTCACGCGGCCGAGGGCTCGGGAACGGGCCGCGGGCCCGATCTCATCAGCGACACGAATGGGGCGGCGTTCACCGACTTCATGCTTTCGACGGGACGGATGCCCATCAACGATCCCTCTGAACCCACCCGGTTTTCCTCCCCGTCCTACAACCCGTCCGAGATCGAGGACCTGGTGGCTTACGTCGCCTCGCTGGGGGGAGATGGTCCTCCAATCCCTGTGGTCGATACCCAGGCGGGGGACCTTGCCCTGGGGCTCGAGCTCTATCAGGAGAACTGCGCAGCGTGCCACTCGACCACCGGAGTCGGCGGAGCGCTCGCCGCCGGCCCGGACCCCTTCGATCGAAGCCTCATCGCGCCCGCCCTGACCCAGTCCACACCGGTCCAGATTGCGGAGGCGATGCAGGTGGGGCCGGGCACGATGCCGGTGTTCGGGCGCGACACCTTTTCCGACACGGAGGTCGATTCGATCGTGAGGTACCTGGGCCACCTCCAGAGGCCGGACGATCGGGGCGGGTTGCCCCTTGGCCACGTCGGCCCCGTCACCGAGGGGGCGATCGGCTGGCTGGTTGGCGTTGGAGGCGCGCTCTTGATCGTCCGGTTGATAGGGACGCGCGTGGGTGAGGAGTGATCTGCGCGATATGAGCAGACGGCAGCGTACTTCTCCTCCCGGCAGCGGGGTCGCTCTGGCGTTCGGTTTCAGCGCCGTGTCTTCCATCGCCCTGACGGTCGTGTACGGCTTCGGAGGCCAACCGCAACTCGAGGGGCTCCTGCTCGGGATTGCGCTCGGAGGTCTGGCGGTGGGGTTGGTCCGATGGGCCCAGGACCTGATGCCCGGGGGAGGCTACGTCGAGCAACGAGACACCGAGATGGGAGGTCCGGCTCAGAGTGCCGCAGCAGTTCGCTCCTTCGAGCGGGGCGAACAGGAGGTGCAGCGGCGAAGCTTCCTCGGCAAGGCTCTCGCGGCGGCCCTCGGCGCTCTCGGATTGGCTGCGCTGTTTCCCATCCGATCCCTGGGTTCCGCTCCGGGCACGTCGCTCGAGGTCACTCCGTGGGCCGAGGGGATCCGGGCTGTGACGATTGACGGGGAGCCCGTGCGGCCCGAGGACCTCGAGATCGGTGGCGTCCTCACGGTCTTTCCCGACGGGCACCTGGACGCGGCCGATGCTCAGACGCTGCTCATTCATCTGCCCCCGGGGGTGTACCGGCCGGTGGCATCGGGCCGGGAGGGCTGGGCGCCCGAGGACTTCGTGGCCTTCTCCAAGGTGTGCACCCACGCAGGTTGTCCGGTCGGTCTCTACCAGCCGGCGAACCGCCGCCTCTTCTGCCCCTGCCATCAGTCAATCTTCGACGTCCTGGACGCAGCCGCCCCGATCGCAGGGCCGGCGACGCGGCCGCTGCCTCAGCTGCCGCTGGAGATCGATGCCGACGGGTTCATCGCCGCCGGCGGCGACTATTCTGAGCCCATAGGCCCCGGATACTGGAGTCGCCCCCGTGCTTAGGCGAACGGCTGGTTGGTTCGACACCAGGCTCGGCACATCTGCGTTCGTGCAGAAAGCCCTGACCAAGGTGTTTCCCGATCACTGGTCGTTCATGATCGGAGAGATCGCCCTCTACTCGTTCGTGGTTCTGTTGCTGACCGGAACCTTCCTCACGTTCTTCTTCGACGCAAGCACGAGCCATTCGGTCTACCGCGGGGCCTACGAGCCGCTCAACGGCGTCGAGGTCTCCGACGCGTACCGGTCGGTGCTGGAGCTCAGCTTCGATGTGCGCGCCGGCCTGGTCATGCGCCAGATTCACCACTGGGCGGCGCTGGTGTTCATCGGCTCGATCGTCGCCCATCTCTGCCGCGTGTTCTTCACGGGCGCGTTCCGGCGGCCGCGCGAGATCAACTGGATCATCGGTGTGCTGCTCTTGATACTGGCGATCTTCAACGGGTTTAGCGGCTACTCTCTGCCCGACGACCTGTTGTCCGGAACGGGCCTGCGGATCGCGCATTCGATTGCTCTCTCGGTTCCCCTGGTGGGCACCTGGATGGCGTTTTTGCTCTTCGGGGGAGAGTTTCCGGCCGACGAGATCATCGGGCGTCTGTTCGTCGTCCACATCATGATTGTGCCGGCGCTGATCATAGGCCTGCTGACCGTTCACCTTGCGGTGGTATGGCGTCAGAAGCACACGCAATTCCGGGAGCCCGGCAGGACCGAGGGTAATGTCGTCGGCTCGCGGCTGTGGCCGAGCTACACAGCCAAGTCAATCGGTCTCTTCTTCGCCGTGTCGGCCGTGTTGAGCGTGATGGGCGGACTCGTTCAGATAAATCCAGTGTGGCTCTATGGCCCGTTCGAACCACAGCAGGTAACTTCGCCGGCGCAACCGGACTGGTATCTGGGTTGGGTCGAAGGCGCCCTCCGACTGGTTCCCCCATTCGACGTGCGGCTCTTCGGCTACGAGATCCCGAATCCCTTCTTTCCCGCGGTGCTGCTTCCGGGCGTCACCTTTACTCTGCTGCTGGCGTGGCCCTTTTTGGAGCAGCGCTTCGCTCGCGACAAGGAGGCGCACCACCTGCTGGACCGCCCGCGGGATCACCCGGTGAGGACGGCCCTCGGTGCCACCACGCTCACTTTCTACACAGTCATGTTCGTCGCGGCCAGCAACGACCTGATCGCCAAATGGCTCGGGGCGTCGATCTTTGGCATCACCTTGATCTTCCGGATCCTGATACTGCTCCTGCCTCCGCTGGTCGGTTGGGGGACCTACCGTCTCATGAAGGCTCTCGCGGCGAGCGGCGCCGGACACCTCTCCGAGATGCCTCTTGCCGCCCTCACAAACAGAGGAGCCGACGGCCACGGCGCACACGTAGACGGAGGGAAGGGTCACGGAGCGGCCGGCCCCCCCGGCGATGGCCACGCAGGGAACCGGCTCGGCGCGCCGGCTGAGGAGGCACGCACGCCGGGTGGATGAGAACCGTTCGATCGCGATGCCCTGTAGAGAGGCAAAGCGGCCGCCGTTTGCCATCGAGTCGGTGGTGGACCATGCACACTCACCGGCCACTCGGGCGCTTTGGAGGAGGTTTGCCTGTGGGGATGCGTGATCTGGTCAGACTGGCGGCCGAATGGCCGGTCTTGAAGCAGCTGAAACACAAAGATCTGCTCGCTCTGGGTGAAACGGCTTATTCGACCCGGAGCAAGGAGCTTGCTCCGCGCATCAGACAGGCCGATGGCGTCACCAAGTCCGTGTGCCCCTAGCCCTGGTCCTGGTCCTGGTCCTGGTCCTGGTGGGGCCGTTAGAATGCGAAAACGCGCAGGTCAACCCACGCTCGCAATGATGTCCGGGAACGGATCTTGCCGATTCGGTAACGGATACGACCCCTGTTGTTGGGTTGTCTCCTAAGAACCTGTGAACCGACCCCGGACGTTCCTACAGATGTCCAGTCTCCGCGGGAGCAGTCAGATCCTCGCGAAGGCTCCGGTAGATCTCCCGCGCGATGTACCGCTTGAGGCAGCGAATTACCTCCCGCTTGCTGAGGCCTTCCTCGAGTCGTCGGGCGGTGTATGAGCGGGTTCGATCGCAGTAGCGAAGCCTCGCGACCGCGATCATGTGCAAGGTGGATTTGGCGTCACGTTCACCGCCCGGATTCAACCGATGTCTAACGGTCTTGCCAGAGGATGCGGGGATCGGGTCCACCCCGCAGAGATGAGCGAATGCGGCATCGTTGCGGATACGACTGATGTTTTTGACTGGCGGTGACCAACATCTGGGTCGTATGCCCAACTCCCACGCCTAAGAGCTCCACGGTGCGGGGGGCCGCCTTCCGTACGAGAGGTTCCAGTTGGAGATCGAGGTCAGCGATCTCCTCGTCCAGAGCTGTGATCCGTCTGGCGAGACTCCGGAGAGAGAGTTTGGCTGCCTCGAGAGGTTCTTCCAAGCGGGCCCTGTCGGGCCGGAGACGGCGGCAAAGAGTCGCCCGGCCACGCAGCGTCTTTCGTTTGGACAGCACTTCTCGGAGGTCTGCAGGCGCCGTGATCATGAGGTCCCGCAGTTGGACAAGGGCCGCTCCCCGAGCCTTCAGCGCCCCATCTCTGGCGACCTTGAGCTGGTGAATCGCTTCGACCAGACCGGTCATGGCCTTCGGCACGACCTTCGTATCGCCCGCAAGGACCTTGCGTGCAGTCGCCTCGGCATCGACGGCGTCCGACTTGCCTCGCCGATGGCGGGTGTGGGGGTGAGGGCGGTTGACCTCCACAACAGGGATGCCGACACGGATCAGGACGCGGCTGAGCTCGGCTCCGTATGACCCGCTCGACTCGACACCGACGACGTCGACCCGCGCCCAGGCTCTGCAGCCATCCCACCGCTTGCTTGCAGCCCGCTCCGGTCGCATCGAAACGGAGCTCGTCAAGCTTCCGCCCGCGGTCGTCGAGGGCGACCGCATGATGGAACTCGCTGTGGCAATCCACCCCTCCAACGACAACCCTTTGAATCTCTGAGATGCTGATCGTGTCCTCCTTCTTCTCGAAGGGCGACACGGGCCGGACGGGCGGACACAACAGTGATGAGGCATCTGTCTGGCGCAGGTTCCTATGAAGTCAGTCCGCTCGGACCGGTCACCCTGCCGGCTGTTTGGCGACTCGGTTCCAACCGACGTGTCCGGGCAATGACACCTCATCGAGGGTCGGTTCCTTAGGAGGTCAGATCGGAACCGCGTCGCCTCTTGCATTCTTCACTGTTCCTTGGACACTTTCCTGAGAGTCCGCGAAAACGTGGGGTGAGGACCCAATCGGCCTGGTGAAATCCGGCTGAGAAGGCGGAAGCTCCTCCACGCTCGGTTGTGTCGAGCAGCCGAGAGAAGGAGGAGCTCCCTTGATTCCCGACTCTATGACGGTGCGCCTCAAACTGCAGCGCATTCGAGTCGTCGAGGTGGTGGTGGATCTGACCGAACGACTCGAGATCGTCGTCTCCGATGTGCACTCGTTGGTCACCTGCCCGTTGTGCGGATGCAAGACATCCAAGGTCCACGACACTCGCCGGGTCAGGATCAAGGACCTTCCCGTGCTCGGCGCCAAGACGACGCTGATCTGGCTTAGGCGCCGGTTCTCATGCGACAACTGCGGTGAGCGCCACCTCGAGACCCACCCCGCTTTCGAGGGCAAGATGACGCGTCGCCTCGCACGGGCCATCGTCTCAGACGCACGACAGCTGTCGATCACCGAGATCACCCGCCGCTATGGGTTCGCATGGTCAACGATCATGGCGCTCGTCTTCACCTGGTCGGAGCGCGTCGCCGAGCACCGCCGCAAGCAGCGCTGCCGAGTGCTGCTGATAGACGAGACGTCCCTGCGCCGGCGGCATCGCTATGTCACCGTGGTCTTAAACGCCGAGACCAGCGGGCGGCGATCCAAACTCACTTGTCGCATGCGACTCACGTCGTGGACAGGTTTCATGCCGTGCGTTGGTTCGCAACCGGACTCATCGAGGTACGCAGAAGGATCCAGCGCACCGGCGACAAGGGCGAGCGTCCCGCGTTCGACCCTTCAATCTTTCGCTCTCGCTATCTCCAGCTCACGCGTCGCGACCATCTCAGCGACGCCCAGTACGTGCACCTCATCGGTGTCGTCTCCCAGGATCCGGAGCTGTGGCACGCATGGCGCCTGGTGCAGATGCTCTATGGCGTCTACGAGGCCAACACAGAGACCGACGCGACAGCACGCATCGAGGAGTTCGTTCACAAATGGGCCGAGCTGCCGGTGCCGGAGTTCAAGACCGTGCTCAAGGTGCTTGCCAAGTGGCTGCCCGAGATCCTCGCCTTCCATCGCGAAGATCGCATCACCAACGGACGCCTCGAGGGCCAGAACAGGCGTATTGATAGAGACAGTGGACTCGCGGCGTAACCGCGAGAATCCCGGGAGCCGGCCGGAGATGACTCTGGGTGTCACAACCGTCGCCGCCAGCACCACCGGCGCTGACCTGCTTGTTGATCGTCTCTCCGGCCGGATGTCCCGGACCAGCGGAAGTGACTTGATAGAAGGGCGGCTTCGCCCAACGCCTGTGCGTCCTCCGCTGATCCACCATCGTAGGTCGGTTGGTGAAGGGAGACCAACATGGGTGTAGCCATTGGGGTGGACTCGCACAAGAGCTCGTTCGCGGCCGCCGCGGTCGACGAGGTGGGCCGCGAGTTGGAGCGCAGAGAGTTCGGCAACAACGCAAAGGGTCACCGCCAGGCGCTGAAGTGGGCACGTGCGATCGGCTCGGACTCGATCTTCGGGATCGAGGGCTCCGGCAGGTACGGGGCGGGGCTCGCTCGCGTCCTGCTCGCGTCCGGAGAGGACGTGCGCGAGGTGCCGCCGTTCCTCAGCCACAGAGAGCGCAAGAGAACTCCCTCAAAGGGAAAGTCCGACCTCTCCGACGCGGTCGCCATCGCGCGCATCGTCGCCCGTGGAGAGGGGCTGGTGCCGCTGGTTGGAGCTCGCCTCCACGAGGACCTCAGGCTCCTCAGCGACCACCGTGATCAGCTGGTTCACACCCGCACCCGGCTCGCCAACCGTGTCCACAAGGACCTGTCAATCATGCATCCGGGCTACGAGCAGCAGATACCAAAGCTGACGCGCAAGAAGCAGCTTGCCGCGGCCGAGGCGCTGCTCGGCGCTGACGGGTCAGTTCGCGCCCGCCTCGCGCGCGAGAGGATCGAGGATCTTTTTCACCTGGACGCGCGCATCGCGGCCGTGACGAAGGAGATCGCCGCCAGGGTCACGGAGACCGGGACGACGTTGACGCGACTGACGGGGATCAGCTTCGTGCTCGCAGCCAGGATCCTCGGCGAGATCGGTGATCCCCGCCGCCTCGGCTCCAAGGCTTGTTTCGCGATGCTCAACGGGACCGCCCCGCTCGAGGCGTCATCCGGCAACACCAGGAGACACCGGCTCAACCGTAAGGGCAACCGCAAGCTCAACTTTGTGCTGCACAGGATGGCGATCGTGTGCTGTCGCGTCGACGCGGACACGAAGAACTACATGGCAGGCAAGGTCGCGGAGGGAAAGTCGAAGAAAGAGGCGCTGAGGTGTCTCAAGAGGCATCTCAGCAACGTCGTCCACCGACAGCTCCTCGCGGACCTCGAAAGGGGCGCCATTGCTGCTTGACAGATATAGAAGGTCAACAAGCTTGGCGTGCTCAAGCGCATCGCTTACGGCTTCGTCAACGCGGACAACTTCGGGGCCAGAGCGATGCTGTGGTGCCCTCCTGTGTCATCATGACGGTCCGAGCGTGGAGGGGCCTCATCCCACGGAATCGCGGGGAACCACTTTCCTGACCTTAACCATCACGCTGCCTTGCTCTTCATCGTCGCTGCATAGGCCTCCCGCGGCGTCATGTGCCCGTGCCGCTCCACGAGCCACTGATCGTTGTAACGACGGGTGAACTCGATCACCGCCGCGCGTAGTTCCTCGATGTCCTCATAGAGCTTGGTCCACAGGCACTGCTCCTTGAGGGTGCGGATGAAGCGTTCGGCACAGCCGTTGCAGGAAGGCTGGCCGGCGAACGCGGGACTGTCTTCGATCCCGAGCCACGCAATCGCTCCCTGGAAGTGCCCAGAGGTGTATTGAGGTCCCCAATCGTGGCGCAGCGCGATCCCGCGGGCGAGATCCTTGTCGACCCGCCCGAAACGATCGGTGACCGCGTCGTAGATCGGCTCGAGGCAGGCGAAGCGATCGCCGCGCTTGGAGACCGAGGTCCAGGCCTCAGAGCTGAAATGGTCGATCGCGCGGAACGCCCACACCCATCCGTCTTTTCTTGTCCACGCCATCGTGGCGTCGGTGGCCCACATCAGGTCCGGCGCCTCGGGGATGATCGTGCCGTCGTGGGGACGTGGCTTGCGACGTCTCTTGGAGCGTTGTGGCGCCAGCAGACCCGCCAGGCGGATGAGGCGAAGCACTCGCTTACGTCCTACGTAAACGTCGTGCTCGCCGCAGACGGGCCGTCACCTTGCGGTGTCCCTCGCCCGCGAAGGGTGAGTCGTTGATCCTGGTGGATCAGCACCAGCAGCTCGTCGTCGGACAACTCCGTCTTGGGACCACGCTTCGGAAAGGCGACCACGACACCGTCGTCCGAGAGAGGGCGGGCCTTGTCACGCGCGTAGATTGTGGAGCGCGGCGCATCCAAGACGTCGCACACTCGTTTGCGGGCGAGATCGAGCTCCATGGCTATCTCGGCCGCTTCCTGGGCGGGATCTGGAGCCCCCTTTTTCGGGCCGCCGCCCGGAGGATCTCGTTATCCATGGTGAGCTCACCGATCTTGCGCTCGGCGTCTCTGAAGCGCCGGTCCTCCGGTTGCAGCGGTCTCGCCTTGAGTCCCTCAACGCCACCGGCTAGGAACTCATCACGCCATGCCTGCAGCCGATGTGCTTCCACGCGCAGCTCGCGTGACAGAGCGTCGAGGCTCTCGCCGCGCAACAGCCGGACGACTACATCTGCCTTCTTGCTCGCCGACCAACGCGATCCATTCGGTTGCCCCTCGGGTCCCGCTTTGGCCACTGCTGACCTCCCTGTTCCCACGGACTACCTCCTCCGCGGACCATCATCATGTCCGCTTATCGGGTGTCCAGGGAAATCGGGTGCGGTGGACCTGACACGGCTTCTGGATTCCTTTTTGCCCAAGTCAGGATGTCACTTATTGTCCGTTCTTGTCGCCCCTCACAAGATTTGTTCGATGAACCGCTCCCGTTCCTCGTCGCTGCAATCTTGAACCGCTCCCGTTCCTCGTCGCTGCAATCTTGTGGCAACAGCCCCCTACTCTTGGACCGCCTTACCCACTCGGCCTCGGCCCACCTGCGCTCGAGTTCTCCCGCCCTTTTCCACTTGCGCTCCATCAGCTGTGTTCTCGAGAGCCCATGCGGTATACGTCCGCGCGGTGGCTTGCCGTTTTGCGCGGTCTGTCTGCGGCTCTTGGTGGCGATCAGGAGTTCGACTTCGAGCTCCTCTTCGAGAGCGAGGTTGTTATCGCTTAAGTAGCCGGGGTCGGCGGCGACGATAGCGATCGCCATGCCCACCCTGCGCTCTTGAGGTTGCCTGCGGCCTGCTCGACCATGGGCTTTAGCTGGGCGAAGTCGGTGGCCTCGTTGGTCACCGCGCAGGCAATGGTAATCGGATCGGCGGTCGCGATCGCCTGGCCTGTGAACCCCTGCAGGTAGCCGCCGTTGGCGCTCGACATGATGCGGCTGTCGGGATCGGTGGTGTTGGATTTCTTGGAACGCTCTTTGTCTCTCAGGCGCTCCTCAGGTGGCTTCGGCTTTCGTCCGGTCATGCCCTTGCCGGTAAGGGCCTTGTGCTCCTCACGGGCCAGTAACTTGGCCTCGTAGTCGGCTTGGCGGCGGCCCACGTCGTCATCAAGGCGTGCCTTGGCGGCAAGCAGCCGGGCGAGACGACTGTCGGGTTCGATGAGGTCTTGTGGGATGTCGTCACCAGGAGACGGGCCCGCGCGCCGGTCCTCTTGGTCGTCGTTCGCTCGCGCCTCTGTGATGATCTTGTCGACCTCGTTTCTGATTCAGTCGCCGCCGTTGGCGCCGGGCGAGGCATCGGCTTTGATCCGAGTCGAGGCCAAGGCGACGAGACCGACCCTGATAAGACCGATCTCGGCCGCGAGCCGCAGCACCTGGTCGAAGCGGACGGCGAGATCGTCCTCGTGGTCCGTGGCGAACGAGCGATGGTGGCGTGATCGGGGGACTCGTTGGCGGCGATGAAGCGGACCGCGATGTCTTCGATCAAGCGGATCTCGATCTTGCGCGACGATCTCGTGCCCGTGGCATAGGCGTAGATCAGAAGCGCCACCATCATCTTGGGGTCGTAGGCGGCGCGACCCCAGCCATCGGCTCTGCGCCGCGCGTAGAACGAGGACAGATCGAGCACGTCGACCATCTCGATGACGAAGCGGGCGAGGTGACCCTTGGGGAGCCATTAGTTGACGCTCGGCGGCATCAGGAATCGCTGTTATCTGTCGCAAGAGATGAAGTTGTAGCCTACAGATCCCTCCCGTCGTTCGGCCGTGGTGCCATTGTCCGAGACTCAGCGAGGGAAAAGCGAGCCTTTCAGGGGTTTTCGCGACAGCCTCTAAACTGCGGGAATAGGCGTTTTCGCTGGTAGACGAATTCTCTCGAGCCGCCCTTACAACGCAGGGGTCGGCGGTTCGAACCCGTCACTGCCCACAAGAAACACGCAGGCCAGGCCATGTTTTCGGACGCCCGGACGCGCCGCGGTAGGGTGGTCTGATGATAGGAGGGCGTAATGTCCGCAAAGCAGGAGGGCAGGAACGCCTTCCACCTGCCGCGACCGCGACGATTCCCTCCGACATGGCGGTCGTGAGTATGCCCGATCACCACTGCTCGACGGTCGGGCTTCCGCTTCCAAAGCGGCGGGGAAGCGCTCCGCTCATCGCGCGAAGCGGAAGCCTGCATCGCCGAGCCTGGCACGCCGCACCGCCTTCGCGCTTAGTAAGGAAGTCTATCGAAGGGTCGACGGCAACACCGACATAGACGAGGAGAGAAAGCATGGCGACGATCATTTGCGTGCTCTACGATGACCCCGAGGACGGATACCCGACGTCGTACGCGCGGGGCGAGGTTCCCACGATCGAGCGGTACCACAGCGGCATGACCACCCCGACCACGGAGCGGATCGACTTCACGCCGGGCGAGCTCCTGGGAAGCGTGTCGGGCGAGCTGGGGCTCCGGAAGTTCGTGGAGGAGCGGGGGCACCGGCTGGTCGTTACCTCCGACAAGGAGGGCCCCGACTCGGTCCTCGAGCGAGAGCTCCCGGAGGCCGAGATCGTGATCTCACAGCCGTTCTGGCCCGCGTACCTCACCGCGGAGCGGATCGCCAAGGCCCCGAACCTGAAGCTGGCGGTGACCGCAGGGATCGGCTCGGATCACGTCGACATCGACGCCGCGATCGAGCACGACGTCACGGTTGCCGAGGTGACCTACTCCAACAGCATCAGCGTGTCGGAGCACGTGGTGATGATGATCCTCGCCCTGGTGCGCAACTACATTCCGTCCTACCAGACGGTGGTCGAGGGCGGCTGGAACATCGCCGACTGCGTGTCGCGGGCCTACGACCTGGAGGGTATGCAGGTCGGCACGGTCGGGGCCGGGCGGATCGGCTCCGCGGTGCTGCGGCGGCTCAAGCCGTTCGAGGTCGGGCTGCACTACACCGACCGCCACGCCCTCACGGACGAGGTCGAGAAGGAGCTGGGGGTGACCTTCCACGCGGATGTCGAGGAGATGGTGGGGGTGTGTGACGTGGTGACGATCAACGCGCCCCTGCATCCCGAGACCGAAAGCCTCTTCGACGACCAGCTCATCGGCAAGATGAAGTACGGCGCGTACCTGGTGAACACCGCGCGCGGCAAGATCTGCAGTCGCGACGCGGTCGTGCGCGCGCTCGAGAGCGGTCAGCTCGCCGGCTACGCGGGCGATGTCTGGTTCCCCCAGCCCGCTCCGGAGGACCATCCGTGGCGGACGATGCCTCACCATGGCATGACCCCGCACACCTCGGGCACGACGCTGTCGGCCCAGGCGCGCTACGCGGCCGGAGTCCGCGAGATCCTCGAGTGCTGGTTCGACGGGCGCCCGATCCGCGAGGATTACCTGATCGTCCAGGCCGGTGCGCTCGCCGGCGCCGGCGCGCACGCCTACAGCGCCAAGGGCCGCTGAGCCGGAGGGCCGGCACGGCCTCAGTCAGGGGCGGGTCGCGGAAACCCGCGCCAGCCGCGGCCGGGCGGCGCGTGGTCGGGAGCGTCCGACCCCCCGGCTTTTTCAGCGCGGGGCCGGCGCGCCGAGCGCGGCACCCACCGTCTCGGCCGCCTCGCACACCGGCACGGCGAGCTCGCGCATCCGAGGCGGCGCCATTCGGCTCGCGGGTCCATGCGCGTCGCACGCTTCGAGAACGGCTGCGATCGGCGGGCTTCGAGGACATCCGCATGGAGGGCACCCGTTCGCCACCTCCGACTTCGAGCCCGAGACCTACGGGGCCGCGATTGTCTCGTTCGTCGGGGCGTTTGTCGCCGGACGCAACGGGATCACCGACGACGAAGCGCAGGCATGGGTCGCCGAACAGTGGCAGGCTCGGCGAGTGGGCGAGCTTACTTCGCGAGCACCGTGTCCTGCTTCACGGCGACGAAGCCGCGGTAGCACGCCGAAGGCGCGGCCCGCACACTGAACCGAAGCTTCCCGGAGAGTCCTTTGGTAGGCGTTCTTGAGCGCAGCGACTCGAAGTCCCGCCCGATGAAGGGGGCCTTGGGGGCCATGTCGACATCGACTCCGAAACGGCTCCGGGCTGAGACCGCCCTCCACACCGAAATGGGTTCCGGCTAACCCTTGACGGTCACGGGCTCGAGTGACTCGTAGGAGATGAAGCCCTTGGTGGCGCGGTAGGTGATCTCTCCCACCGCCACACCACCTACGGGAGCGATTCCCTGGAGCCGTGAGGCGGCGTTGACGGTATCTCCGGTCACCATGCCTTCCCCGGCCTGAGGTCTGGCACCGAGGGTGACCAAAACCTCGCCTGTGTTGATAGCGGCCCTAATGGAGAGGTCGAGCTTCGGAGTGGACCCGTTTAGCTCTTTGATGGCCTCGGTGATCCTCAGCGCCGCTCGAACCGCCCGTTCGGCGTCGTCCTCGTGGGCGATGGGCGCCCCGAAAGACGGCCATGACCGCATCTCCTATAAACTTCTCGACCATGCCCCCGAAACGCTCAATCTCGGTCTTCAGCAGGCTGTGATAGGGGGCTAAAACGGCCCTCACATCCTCGGGGTCGGCGTTATGGGACCAGGCGGTAAAGCCGACAAGTTCGACGAACAGGACGGAGACCACCTTGCGCTCCTCGGCCTGAGAGGCGGGTGCTGCGGCTCAGGGGTGTGGGCATGCACCGCAGAACTTGAACCGATCAGGGTTTTCCGTCCCGCACTGTCTGCAGACCGTCATCCTCAAAGCCTACGGCGTCTCTGAATGTCCTCGAAGGCCAACATCCGCCATGAGCCTCGGATCGTGGACGCTCGCCGCCGCGACCCCGGTGTTTGCCGCATCGGCCGTCCTGCCGCATGCGGGCGGGCTCCCGGGCCACCTCGGGAACCTCGGCAAAGTGGCCGGCTTTCTCGGGATGCCTTTGGCCGGATACACCGCGGTGCTGCTGATGAACACCGCCGTCCCGGTGTGGCAGGCTTCCACGCGCTCGCTGCCGTGGCTGTTCATCGGCTCGGCGATGTCCGCCGCTGGGTCGCTGCTCGGCTTCGCCGATTTGAACGCCACCGAGGAGAGGATCGTCCGGCGCTTTGAAGTGGCGGGACAGGTGGCCGAGCTGGCCGCCACCTGGGCCGTCGAACGTGACGTCTTAAAGGTGGAGCAAGTTGGCCGGCCCTACAGGGAGGGTGTGTCGGGGGGACTGTGGCGGGCCTCGAAGGCCTTTACCGCGGCGAGCCTGGCCCTCAACCTGTGGCCGCGCCACGGACGCTCCCTCCGTTTCGCGAGCGGCATGTGCGGAACGGCCGGAGCATTGGGGGTGCGGTTCGCCACCTTCTACGCAGGCAAGGCGTCGGCGCGCGATCCCAGGGCGACCGGCTCGGCGGCCGTCTCGGGCCCCGGCGGACGGCGAGCCACCGACTGACCGGCGTCGAGGTGACGGCGCGCAAGGTGGTTCGGCGCGACGAGTAGCGAACTCGGGGCTTGAACCACACCATGCCATGGCGTGGTTGTGCGCACGGGATCCGTTCTCGTCGCGGGAGACCACATGAGAACTAGGGCTACGGATGGGCCTTCTGTGCCTGCTGTTTACTCCCGGCGCCGGTGTGTCGTTTTCTTCATTGTCTTCTCGCGTCGGTTGTCCCTATCGCCTGGAGATCGGATTGCACCTCTTCCAGATAGGGGAGCGTCTCCCAGTCACCCGTTCCTCGCAGAGCCGCGCCGGCTATCAGGTTTCCGGCCTGCGCGCAGCGTTGCGGCGTCCATCCCTGCAGCAAGGCGTAGGTGAAACCGGCCGCAAACCCGTCCCCCGCGCCGACCTCGTCCAACACGGACTCGAGCTTGAGCGGCGCCACGGTCAAGAGATCCTCACCCTCGCGAACGACGGCGCCGCGCTCACCTACGCGCACGGCCACGTTGCGCGCCCCTGCAGCCTCCACCGCGTCCAAGAGCCGCCCTTCTGTGTCGGTGCCGAACAAGAGGTGACCTTCCTCGAGCCCGCACAGGTACCAGTCGACGTACGGGAGCACGCGTATATGGGCGTTCAAGGCGGCGCGGGGGGACTCCCACAAGGCTGGGCGGAAGTTGGGATCGAACGACACCGTGATCGAACGTTGCGAGGCGCGGCGCACGAGGTCGACGACGAGATCTCCGGCAGATTCGGAGATCGCCATGGTGATTCCGGTCAGATGGACGTGGGCGATGCCGTCGAAGGCGTCTTCGGGGACATCCTCGGGGCGCAGACGGCTTGCCGCGGAACCCCTCCGGTAGTAGAGGACGTGGCTCCTGCCTGCGCTCCGCCACTTGAAGAACAGCCCCGTGGGCGCCTCCTGATCCCGTTGGAGGTAGGCGAGGTCGATGTCCTCGCCGCGGAGCGCCTCAGTGATGATCTCGCCGAAGGGGTCGTCCCCGATCTTCGATACCCATCGCACCCCTACCCCCAGGCGCGAAAGGCCGATCCCGTAGTTCGTCTCGGCGCCGGCCACGCGCACACCGAAGCGGGAGCCCATCGAGGGCACGCCGTCGTCCAGCGGATCCATCAGCGCCATCGTTTCGCCGACCGTCAGAACGCGCGCCGGCAGCGTCACTCCAACGGAGAGCGCTGTCCGGTGGGATATCCGATCCCGCGTCGCCCGAGCGCCTCGGACACGGCGGTCTTCAGGCCTCTCAGCGCAGGGCCGGCGGAGGTGTCCACTTTGATCGCCGAGATCCTCGCCTGCAGCACCTCAGCTTCCTCCATGCGGCCATCGAGGAAGGCATCCTTTAGTTGCACAAAGAGATCCGGCCTCAGGTTCGACAGTGCCGACACGGAACCGGCGGCTCCTTCCCTCATCGCGTCGAGGGCCATGCCGTCCGAGCCCATGAGCACACGGAACGATGGTTGATCCGCAGCCACCTTCAGGTACTCGAGGTGGCGGTCGAAGCTCTTGGTCGAATCCTTGATGCCCGCCAGACCCTCGGACGCGAGATCGCGCACAGCTCCGGCGCCTATGTCGTTGCCGGTCCGGGTTGGGATGTTGTAAGCGAAAACCGGTGTTTCGCCTGCGCTCTCGAGCAGCCTGCGATAGTGGTCCTTGATCTGTTCGTCGGCGAGCCCGTAGTAGTAAGGGACGACAGCGGCAACCGCGTCCGAGCCGGCGTCGATCGCCTGCCCGGCGAGGGCCACGGTTGCTCGTGTTGCCGGACGACCGACGTGGGCCAACACTTCGGCACGTCCTCCGGCGATCTGCGCGACTGCGGCAATCACCGCTGCGACTTCGGCGGCTTCGAGCAGGGCGCCCTCACCTGTCGTGCCGCAGGGCATGATGGCGTCGACTCCTTCATCGATGAGCCAATGGACGTGGTGTTTCATGGTGGTGACGTCCACTTCCCCCCCGGCATCGAAGGGTGTCAGAAGCGCAACGATGACGGAAACCGGCTGAGTTAGCATGCGCGGGGTGAGCTTATCCGACAAGACTGCGATCGTGACCGGTGCCTCCTCCGGCCTCGGGCGCGCCTCGGCCGTGGCCCTCGCCGCCGAGGGTGCCAACGTCGTTGTCGCCGGTCTGGAGCCCGAGGGTCTCGATGCCACCGTGGAGCTGATCACCGGTGCAGGCGGACGCGCGGCTGCAGTGGTCACAGACATCTCGGACGCGGCTGCGGTCGATGCGATGGCCGCGCTGGCCCAGCACGAGTACGGGGGCGTCGATGTTCTGGTCAACAACGCAGCGATCTACCCCTACGGTCCGTGGCAGGACTTCGATGAAGCTACCTGGGAAAGTGTCTTCAACGTCAATGTGAAGGGCTACTGGTTGTGTTCGCGATCGGTCTATCCCCAGATGGTCGAGCGCGGCGGGGGGTCCATCGTGAACATCTCTTCGATCACGTTCTTCATGGGAAACGAGAACCTCATGCCCTACGTCGCTTCGAAGGGAGCGGTCGTCGGCTTCACCCGCTCGCTTGCCCGCGAGGCCGGGCCACACGGCATACGCGTGAATGCAATTGCGCCGGGCGCGTTTCCCACTCGAGCCATCGAGATCCACCCGGACCAACAGGCGCTGCATGACGACCTCATGCGCGACCAGTCACTGAAGCGACGCGGCGTCCCGGAGGACATCGCCAACGCGGTCGCCTTCTTCGCCGGCGACCAGAGCAGCTTTGTCACCGGACAGACGCTGCTGGTGGACGGCGGCCTGTACCTGCACTAGGACCCTCATTACGTCGGGGGTCAGCCGTAGGTGCGGGATGTCTCCACCACCGGCGAGCGGCCCCTGAGGAAGTCGAAGTCACAGCCCTCGTTGGCCTGAAGGACGTGATCGGCGAACAGGGCCCTGTAACCGCGCTCGTCCTG
>JACDDL010000014.1 GCA_013817045.1 Actinomycetota bacterium
GCCAATCGGCTGGTCGGGATCCTTCACGGATGTCTTCGTCACGGCCAAACCTACGGCGAATCGATTGCCTGGCCTTCCCTCATCGAGAAGGCGGCTTGACAGCTTGAGGGCGTGGGATATCTAACCCCACGACGCGAAACCGCTCGACACAAGAGCGCTTCAGCCTCTTGCGCCCAATCGCGAGATCGCCGACTCTGCCCGAGCCTGGCGACGCTAGGGGTGGCGTTCTCGATCGTCCGTCGGGACGTCCCGTGGTGATCCCTCGCGACCGGCCTGTTCTCCGGCGCGAGGTCTACCGGCCACCCGGGTCAAGACAACGCGGTCCAGTGGGTAGACCTGTATGTGAACCCTGCAAAGCCACGAAACCGTGCTGCTCTCTCCTTTGTACTTGGTAGGGCGTTTGAAGTAGCCGATCGCCACCGATGTGCAATGGCAACACAGCTCCTGGTAGTTGGTTTCGGAAATCACATCATCTGTGTCGGCCACGAGCCAGGAAGTCTTGAGACGTGCGGGGAGCTTCGCCTGTGCCTGAGACGGTATTTGTCGTCTGGGCCCGGACGGAGACACAGGTAGGGCCAAGTCCTCGTAATAGGTTGTGTTTACGAGCTACGACTCATGTGGGCCGTTTCGAGAGACAATTGATACCGAGCAACGCCCCGAGTGGCGATTCAAGGGGAGGGAGCCAGCCATGGAGGAGCACGCCCCGGTTCGGATTATCCGCATGAAGCCGGGGGATGAGGCAATGGTCCAGAGAGCCGAACCGCTCTTTGATGATCCCGTGAATCTGGCCTCCACCCGAGCCTTCCTGGCGGATGAACGTCATCACCTCTTGATCGCCTACGCGGATCAGGATGAACCCGCCGGCTTTGTCAGCGCGGTGGAGATTTTTCACCCGGACGAGCCCAGGCCGGAGATGTTTCTCAACGAGCTGGGTGTTGAGCCGGCCTTCCAGCGCCGAGGAATAGCAACGGCGCTCATCAAGGAGCTGCTCCAACTCTGCGAGTTTCGGGGATGCTCGGAGATGTGGCTTGGAACAGAGGAAACAAACACAGCAGCCTTGCGAACCTACGAAGCGACAGGAGGGAATAGGGAGGATTTCATCCTGTTCACCTACAAGATCCAATGAAAGCGGGAATGGGTGGGCGCGGAATGGGTGGGCGCCATCAGGCACTCTTCAGTTGTTCCTGAACGGCACTGCCTGAAGCCGCTACTCACATGCGAGGCCATCCCCGTCCGAGTCGAAGCCGTGTGGATCCGTGCCAGTCGACCTGAAGCCCTCGGCTCCGGCATCCGGACAATCGATATCTGGAGGGTAGCTGCGAATGCATGCTCCCGAATAGTTGGGATCGCAACCATGTTTTCCGCCGTGTGCGCTTCGCCGTCCACCTCCGCCTGACGCACCACCACCACCGCCTTGGTCGGGCGAACATCCGCCCCAGAAACCTCGGTCGGCCCCACGTGCGCTTTGTTGTGCGGCGAGGAAGCGATTCTCATACTTCACGTTGGGCGGATAGGTGGTTACCTGCGCGTACCCTCGGGCCACGAGTGTCTCGTTGAAGAGCAGATCATCAGCAAAGACATATGCGAGTGTGCGCCCATAGGAATCGGTGCGCTCGACATCGTATTCAAGTCGTACCATCTGCCCCTCGAGCCTGTGCTTTGTGAAATCCGATGCGGCGGGCCCGAAGCATCCCACCGGCTCTGTGGGATGAACCGTCTCCGGGGTGTCGATGCCGATCAGCCGGATATCGGTCGTCCCATCCAGTTGCACCTCGATGGTGTCTCCGTCGACTACTCGGGAGACGAGCACCATTCCTTGTGCACGACGCTCGGCTCGAATCTCAGCACGACGCTCGGATCGACGCTCAGCCCGGCGCTCGGCACGACGCTCGGCCCGGCGCTCCGCTCGAAGCTCGGCCCGGCGCTCCGCTCGAACCTCAGCGCGGCGCTCGGCACGACGCTCGGATCGAACCTCAGCACGACGCTCGGATCGAACCTCGGCCCGGCGCTCGGCCCGGCGCTCCGCTCGAAGCTCGGCCCTGGCCTCGTCGTCACTCTGCGAATCGGCTCGGCCGGCGCCGTCCGCCTGGGTACCGGGTTGCAGGAAGGGTTCTGCGGTGTCATTCCCGCACGCCGTTCCGATCAGGGCCAGACAGAGACAGACGGCGGCTAACCTGAAGATTCTCGACAGGCCGAGCCCAGAGGCACCAGAGGCACCAGAGGCAAGGATATTCACGCTCTCGCTCTGAGTCGTCTCCCGGGCACGCGCTCGACTGTCGTCATGCCGCAGAATCGGCCGGAACGGCCCGGCGCTTTAGGCGGCTGAAACGGAGGTGATGATCAGACTTCCCAGGGCGACGGCCATCCAGGCCGCAATGTAGGAGAAGGCCGCCTCAGGGGAAGCCACAGACCACACCATCCCGGCGATGCCGCTTGCAGCGAGATTTCCAAAGCTCTGTATGGCTGCAAGCAGCCCGAATGCGGAGCCGCGCACCTCCGGGGAGGCCAGCGCTGCGACCGCAGTGTGCTCGGCCGTCTCGGCACAACCGATCCCCGCTCCAGCGAGCAGAAACCCGGCGCCCAGCAGTGGGATGCTGGGACCAGCCCAGACGAACAGAAGGTAGGCCACCAGGAAGAGAAGGATCCCGCCCGCCAGCACCTTGACAGGGCCTATCCGGTCGCTTGCCCGGCCTGCAGGAATGCTGATCAAGGTCGCCGACACGTTGTAGGCGAGGTAAAGGAGCAAGGCCGCCGACGTGGCCCCCGATGCGCCTCGGGATGGTTCGAGCAACTCGGTCGAACGCAGAATGAGCATCGTCGCGGCGATGTTGCCGAGCTCGAAGGCGCCGATGCCCACGAACAGACGCCCAAGGGGCCCTCGGATCACCGGGCGCAGCTGGAGCCGAAGTCGCCCCCGCTTCCTGACGGTGAGGCTCGGTATGTGGCGTACGGCGTAGAGGATCGCCGTGACGGCGAGAAGCCCGGGGATCACCGACAGCAGGATCGCAGTGCGGACGGACAACAGAGCTACAAGCGCCAACGCCAGCAGGGGGCCGCCGATCGCCCCGAGGTTGTCCATGGCGCGCTCGAATCCGTAAGCCCGGCCATAGGCTGCCGGTGGGACGGCGTCGGCGAGGAGGGCGTTTCGCGAGGGAGCGCGCAAGCCCCGGGCCGCCCAGCCGCCGGCGCGCAGGAATCCAACCTGCCACACCGAAACCGCCACACCGATCAGGCTGCTCAACAGCGCAGTGGTCGTATAGCCGCCCACCGCGGCACCTCGCCGGCGCGCCGGATCATCGGCGATGGCGCCCCCGAGAAGCCGCATGAGACCGGAGAGGCCATCCGAGATCCCTTCGATGAGTCCCAGCGCAGCGGCCGAGCCGCCGAGCGAAGTGATCAGCCGTGGGAGCAGGGCGGTGGGCACCTCGTGCCCGAGGTCCGATAGCAGGCTGGCCACCCCGATGCCTTTGACCCCTGGAGTCAACCATCGCAGGTCGTCCTTCACGGGGCCCGGGCTCATGAGATGTTGTGCGGGGCGGCAAGCGCTTTGGGCATCACCCGGTCTTGCGGGCCTTCCATATGTTCTCGGCCGGCCATCGGCGCGCCCACCCAAGAGGCACGTAGTCGTCATAGGTGGTGGTCGCGCCCTCTTCCGGAGCCAGCTCGATGAGGTCTTCGACCTCCAGTCCATTCTGTCTGAACAGGCGAATCCACTCCCCATAGGGAAGCTGGAAGGTGACTTCGTCGTCCCAACTCTGCTTCCTGATCTCGGAGTAGGTGCGCTGGAGAGACGAGGTCACCGACTCCGTGGCGATGTCGTAGCACAGGTCGTGCAAGGGGCTGCTCATATTGAAAACCAAAAGGCCCCCCGGCTTCAGGGCCCGGACGGCTTCGGGGACCGTGCGGTACGGGTCGGTGAAGGTTGTGGCCCCGTGGTCGCAGAAGACCAGGTCGAAGCATCCGTCTGCCAGGGGCAGGGCCTCTGCGCTTGCCTGGAGGAGCGGCACGTCGACCACGTCGCCCGCAGAAGTCCGCCGGGCGGCCTCCAACTGCCGCCCCGACAGGTCGAGACCGATCGGGAGAGCTCCCTCTCGAGCCAACGCCGTCGCCCACCTCGCCGCCCCGCATCCCAGCTCCAAGACATGGAGGCCGGCGATCTCTCCCAACACGTGCAAGCGCGACTCCGGGATCGACCACACTCCCCACGCCATGGGACCGGCGTCGAGTTGCGCCCCGTGCTGCTGCTCGTAGGCGGTGCTGAAGGCGTCCCACCCGGCGCGGTTGGTCTTCACGTGCTCGGGCTCTCCGGGGGGAGGTGATGCGGGTGACATGGCCACATCTTAGGGAAGGGCTCGCCAGAGGGGTCCCGGCGGGCCGGTTCACAAGCGTGTTACCCTTGTCTTTCTGTTTACCTCCCGCAGGCCCGGACCCTTACGAAGCGCGTCCGGCAGCGGGGCCACGGAAGGGGTGCGTGTGAACAGGCAGTACAAACGATTGATGCAAAAGCAGGAGTCTGCCAAGAAGGGCGCGCCGAGACCGGCGGTCAAAGCTGCCAGTGCCGCCGCGCAGCGAGGTCAGTCCAAGAGGACTCCCCCCCTGCAGTTCTTTCGGGAAGTGATTGCAGAGCTGAAGAAGGTGGCGTGGCCGACACGGCAAGAGGTTGTCGCCTACTCGGTTGTCGTCCTTGTGAGCGTCGTCGTTATCGCAGCCATCATCTTTGCGATGGACTTCGTCTTCACCAAGGCGGTCCTCGCCCTGTTCGGAGTCCAGACGTGACCGAGACCCAGCCAGAGGTTCAGAACACGCCCGACGAAGGGCCGTCCTCACCCGAGGAAGCCCCCGCCGTGGAATCGCAGGGAGCGCCTTCCCAAGGCCTCGACAGCGCATCGCTCGACTCTCCTCAATCCGACTTGAGCGATGAAGACGCTCAGGCGGTCGCTGCCGCTCTCAGAGCCGATGCGCCGACCGACGCCGCGGCGGAAGCGGCATCTCCTGCCTCTGTGCCGGTTGCCGCGCCTGAATCCGAGTCCGAGACGGCCGCCGATCAGGATGTCGAGGAAGAAGATTACGAGGCTCCGATCATCCCTCCCAACGAACGCTCGGGCGACTGGTTCGTTGTCCATACCTACGCCGGCTACGAGAACAAGGTCAAAACCAATCTGATGTCGCGTATCTCCTCCATGAACGTCGAGGAGAAGATCTTCGAGGTCGTCATTCCGATGGAAGACGTGATGGAGATCAAGCAGGGCAAGAAGCAGATCGTCCAGAAGAAAGTGTTCCCGGGTTACCTGCTGACCAGGATGTACCTGGACGACGACTCGTGGTACGTGGTCAGAAACACCCCGGGGGTGACCGGTTTCGTGGGTTCGGGCACCAAGCCGACTCCGCTCTCCACGCGGGAAGTCGACAAGATCCTCCAGGTCAAGCCGGAGCAGAAGAAGCTCAGGCCAAGACTAGAGTTCGAAGAGCAGGAAAGCGTGCGGGTGACATCCGGTCCCTTCGCCAACTTCACCGGTTCTATCTCTGAAATCAACGTCGATCAATCCAAGCTCAAGGTCCTGGTCAACATCTTCGGCCGGGAGACGCCCGTCGAGCTCGGGTTCGATCAAGTGGCCAAGCTCTAAGAGGAGTCGATATGACACAGCCGGGAGGCCGCCGTCGGCGCGTCTCGCAGGTACTGAAACTTCAGATCCCCGGGGGCCAGGCAACCCCGGCTCCCCCGATCGGTCCGGCCCTGGGCCAGGCCGGTGTGAACATCATGGAGTTCTGCAAGCAGTACAACGCCGCCACCCAGGCGCAGATGGGCACGATCATTCCCGCCGAGATCACGGTCTACGAGGACCGCTCGTTCACCTTCGTCACCAAGACTCCACCCGCGGCGGTGTTGTTGCGGCAAAAGGCCGGAGTCGAGAAGGGCTCGAGCGAACCCAACCGGAACAAGGTCGGGTCGGTAAGCCGTGACGACATTCGCGAGATCGCAGAGATCAAGATGCCCGACCTCAATGCCAACGACGTCGAGGCGGCCATGAAAGTAGTGGAAGGCACGGCGCGCAGCATGGGGATCAGCGTCGCCTAGAGCACCAAGAGGTGGGAGACGGCCTCACGCCGTCGTCAGGACCACAAGGAGGAAAACGGAATGGCGAAAAGAGGCCGTAGGTACGCTGAGGCCCTCACAGCGGTAGACAGAGAGCGCCTCTACGGCGCCAGAGAAGCGATCAAGGTTCTCAAGGGGCTGCCGCAGTCGAAGTTCGACGAGACGGTCGAGCTCTCGATCAAGCTGGGGGTTGATCCCCGCAAGGCCGATCAGATGGTCAGGGGCGCGGTGTCCCTCCCGAAGGGCACCGGCAAGACGGTACGGGTGGCGGTCTTCGCAAAGGGACAGGCGGCGAATCAGGCGCGTGAGGCCGGGGCGGACATCGTCGGCGAACAGGATCTGGCCGAACGCATAACCGGAGGTTGGCTCGAGTTCGATGCGGTGGTTGCCAGCCCCGACATGATGCCCGTGGTCGGTCGTCTTGGCCGGGTGCTCGGGCCTCGTGGGCTGATGCCCAACCCCAAATCGGGAACGGTGACCGAAGATGTCGCCAGGGCGGTTGACGACATCAAGGGTGGGCGAGTCGAGTACCGAACCGACCGCCACGGAAACCTGCACCTCGTCATCGGAAAGAGGTCTTTCTCCGAAGACGATCTGGTCACCAACTACGCGGCGGTGTTGGATGAGGTCCAACGGGCGAAACCCGCCGCAGCCAAGGGCCGCTATCTCCGTGGGATCACGCTGGCCGCCACCATGACCCCGGGCATTCGGATCGACCCGGCCCGGTCGAAAGAGCTCGAAGAGGAGCTCCAGCCCGCAGTGGGCTGAAAAGCGGGTCGGCGCGCCGAGCCTGTTATCCTGTCGCCGAAGCAGCCCCAGACCACCGGCGGTAATCCCCTAAGCCCGAGGACGGGACCGGTGCAGGCGACCATGCACGTTCGATAGGAGCGGCCGCCTGAGTCTGGGTGGCCGCTTTTTGCATGCCCGACGAAGACAGGAGAATCACCGATGGCCAAACCCGAGAAGGTTGAAGCGGTAGGCGAGATCAGCGAGCGTCTCCAAGAGGCCGACGCGGTGCTCTTGACCGAATACCGCGGTCTCCACGTCGGAGAGATCGCCGATGTGCGTAATGCACTCCGAGAGGTTGACGCGGACCTGAAGGTGCTCAAGAACACCCTGGCTCGGATTGCTGCTCGGGATGCGGGCCTCGAAGAGTTCGCCTCGATGATCGGTGGGCCCACGGCGATGGCGTTCGTGCGGGGGGACGCCATAGGGGCGGCGAAAGCCCTCGACGAGGCGGCGCGCAAGTACCCCGTGCTCGCCGTTCGGGGTGGAATTCTTCGCGGCAAGGTCATCAGCGAGGCCCAGGTTGCCCAGCTGGCGACGATCGAGTCGCGCGAGGTGCTGCTGGCCCGCATCGCGGGGCTGTTCAATGCCCCGGCGCAGCGCACGGCCGGCGCCGCCGCCGCCTTGCTGCAGAACCTGGGTTCGATGCTGTCTCAGGTAATGGCTCAGAAAGAAGAATCAGTGACCGCCGCTTAGGCGGCGAACGACTCAGGAGGAGATCTCAAGATGGCGCTTTCACAACAAGAGGTTCTGGACGCAATAGCGGACTGGACCGTGCTCGAGCTGTCCGAATTCGTAAAGGCCTTCGAGGACAAGTTCCAGGTCACCGCAGCAGCTCCCGTCGCGGTTGCAGCGGGCCCGGCCGCAGGGGGCAATGGGGCCGCCGAAGCGGTCGAGGAGCAGGACGAGTTCGATGTCGTGCTCACGGGTGCGGGTGACAAGAAGATTCAGGTGATCAAGGAAGTGCGAGCGCTCACGAGCCTCGGGCTCAAGGAGGCCAAGGATCTCGTGGACTCGGCGCCGAAGGCCGTGCTCGAGAAGGTCGAGAAGGCACAGGCGGATGAAGCCAGGGCCAAGCTCGAGGCCGCCGGAGCAGGCGTCGAGATCAAGTAGCTCGCCTTCCCAAAGGGAGGCTCGAAGGCGCTGCCTGTTGACGAACAGAGGGTCAAGCACTAGGGTTCTCCACAGCTAGTTTGAGGAGTACGCATAGTTTTTTCTTGTGAACCGCCTTTGGGCTTGACGGCGGTATGGGCTTAGGCCTATACTGCCTCCTTGGTGTGTTCGCCTCCATCCGCTCTCTTCGCCCTGTCGCGCGGCTAAGAACCGCCCAGGGTGACCCGGTTGGAGGCGTGTCCGGAAGGTGCAAAAGGGGACCCTCCCGGACAGCTTGCGCGTTCCCCGTCCGAAACAGATTCTTAGGAGGCTCGTTTGTCGTCAAACGTCCTGCGCGAACGCCGGACCTTCGCCAAGCTCGCGGAAGTTCTCCCTCCCCCCAACCTGATCGCGGTCCAGAAAGAGTCTTTTGACTGGTTCGTAGAAGTCGGGCTTGAAGAGACCCTGAGGGATATCTCGCCGATCGAGGATTTCACCGGCAACCTCGCACTGCAGTTCCTGTCTCACCGGTTCGAAGCGCCCAAGGGAGACGAAGACGAGTGCAAAGAGAAGGACATGACCTTCTCGCGCCCCCTCTTCGTCACGGCTGCCTTCATCAACAAGGAAACCGGCGAGATCAAAGAGCAGACCGTATTCATGGGTGACTTTCCGATGATGACCGAGAAGGGCACCTTCATCATCAACGGGACCGAGCGCGTCGTGGTGTCACAGCTCGTCCGATCACCCGGGGTGTACTTCGACCATTCCATCGACAAGACCTCCGACAAGCCGCTCTTCGCCTGCAAGATCATCCCGGCGCGCGGAGCCTGGCTCGAGTTCGAAACAGACAAGAAGGACATGGTCGGTGCTCGAATCGACAGAAAGCGCCGCCAGAACGTCACCGTCCTCCTGCGGGCCTTGGGATTCGGCGACGATGCTGCGATTCTCAAGCTTTTCGACAACGCTCCCTCGATCCAGGCGACCCTCGACAAGGACGCCATAGAGACCGAAGAGGACGCGCTGATCGACATCTACCGCAAGCTGCGGCCCGGAGAACCGCCCACGGTCGAGAGCGCACGGGCTCTGCTCGACAACCTCTTCTTCAACCCGCGCCGCTATGACCTCTCCCGAGTGGGTCGCTACAAGTCGAACCGTAAGCTCGGCTTCAAGTCCGACGAGGACACCATCGAGGAGATGGGAACCGTCCTGCGCAAGGAGGACATCCTCGCAACCATCCAGTACCTCGTGAGGCTCCACGCGGAGGACCCCGATTACGAGGTCGACGACATAGACCACTTCGGCAACCGGAGAATCCGTCCGGTCGGCGAGCTCATCCAGAACCAGATCAGGGTGGGGCTGTCGCGCATGGAAAGAGTCGTCAAGGAGCGCATGACGACCCAGGACGTCGAAGCGATCACTCCCCAGACGCTGATCAACATCAGACCGGTGGTCGCCTCGCTCAAAGAGTTCTTCGGTTCCTCCCAGCTCAGTCAGTTCATGGATCAGACCAACCCGTTGGCGGGGCTCACACACAGGCGGCGTCTGAGCGCACTGGGGCCGGGCGGTCTGTCGCGTGAACGCGCCGGCTTCGAGGTGCGGGACGTGCACCCGAGCCACTACGGGCGCATGTGCCCGATCGAAACCCCCGAGGGCCCGAACATCGGTTTGATTGCCTCGCTCTCGACCTATGCGCGCCTGAACCGCTACGGATTCATCGAAACCCCCTACCGCAAGGCAGCAGGCGGCAAGGTGTCGAAGAAGGTGCAGTACCTGACGGCCGATGAGGAAGATAGAGCGGTCATTGCACAGGCGAACGCGATCACCGATGAGAGCGGCAAGTTCACCGAGGACCATGTTCTCGTGCGTGGCCGCCACAACGAGCTCGACTATGTGGTGCCCGAAGAGGTCGACTTCATGGACGTCTCGGCGAAGCAGACGGTTTCGGTTGCTGCGGCCTGCATCCCGTTCCTCGAGCACGATGACGCCAACCGCGCCCTGATGGGCGCCAACATGCAACGGCAAGCTGTCCCTCTGCTCCGCCCGGTGGCCCCTTACGTGGGTACGGGCCTCGAGCACAGGGCCGCGGTCGACGCAGGCGACGTCATCCTGGCGGAGGAAGACGGCGTCGTCGAAGAGGTCTCTGCAGACCAGATCGTGGTCAAACATGGGGCTGAGCACATCCCTTACAGGCTCGACAAATACCAGCGATCCAATCAGTCGACCTGCATCAACCAGCGCCCGATCGTTCGCGAGGGCCAGAAGGTCAAGAAGGGCGACATCCTTGCGGACGGTCCTTCAACCGATATGGGCGAGCTCGCGCTTGGCGCCAACCTCCTCGTCGCGTTCATGAGCTTCGAGGGTTACAATTTCGAGGACGCCATCATCGTTTCCGAGCGCCTCGTCAAAGAAGACCTTTTGAGCTCGATTCACATCGAGGAGTACGAAGTCGACGCTCGCGACACCAAGCTCGGAGCAGAAGAGATCACAGGTGACATCCCCAACGTCTCCGAAGATGTGCTCGCCGACCTCGACGAACGGGGAATCATCCGGGTGGGCGCAGACGTCGGCCCGGGTGACGTTCTGGTCGGAAAGGTGACTCCCAAGGGCGAGACCGAGCTCACCCCCGAGGAGCGTTTGCTGCGCGCGATCTTCGGTGAGAAGGCTCGTGAGGTGCGCGATACCTCGCTCAAGATGCCCCACGGTGAAGAGGGCAAGGTCATCGGGGTGCGGGAGTTCTCGCGTGACATCGGAGATGAGCTGTCCCCCGGAGTCAACGAGTTGGTGCGGGTTTTCGTGGCCCAGAAGCGCAAGATCTCCGAGGGCGACAAGCTCGCCGGACGGCACGGCAACAAGGGTGTGATCTCGAAGATCCTCCCCGAGCAGGACATGCCGTTCCTGGCCGATGGAACGCCCATCGACATCATCTTGAACCCACTTGGTGTCCCCTCCCGTATGAATCTCGGCCAGGTTCTGGAGACTCACCTCGGATGGGTGGCGAAGCAGCGTTGGGAGGATGGCGCCGACATGAACGGCTCGCCCGGCGCATGGCGCGACCAGGAGCCGGCATGGGTCGCTACGCCGGTGTTCGACGGCGCCAAGGAAGATGAGCTGCTGAATGCGCTCGCAACGACGGCCGGCCGTGACACCGAGTATCCGTTGGTCAATGGTGTCGGCAAGGCGCCGTTGTACGACGGGCGAACCGGCGAGCCTTACGACAACGACATCACGGTCGGCTATATGTACATATTGAAGCTGTCCCACCTCGTGGACGACAAGATCCACGCCCGATCGACGGGGCCGTACTCGATGATCACTCAGCAGCCGTTGGGTGGAAAGGCACAGTTCGGCGGCCAGCGCTTCGGCGAGATGGAGGTGTGGGCGCTCGAGGCATACGGCTCGGCCTATTGCCTGCAAGAGCTGCTCACGATCAAGTCGGACGACGTTCTCGGACGCGTCAAGGTGTATGAGGCGATCGTCAAGGGCGAGAACATTCCCGAGCCCGGGATACCTGAGTCTTTCAAGGTGTTGATCAAGGAGATGCAATCCCTGTGCCTCAATGTCGAGGTTCTCTCGGCTGAAGGCGAGGAGATCGAGATGAAAGAGATCGACGAGGACATCTTCCGCACCGCGGAGGAGCTGGGAATCGATCTGTCCCGTCGTGAACCGTCGTCCGTCGAGGAGGTCTGAGTGGCCCCCTACGCAACACCCGATACGCCGCATAGGAATGCCTTTTCGCCACCAACGCCTGGAAAGCGTCACCAAGGAGGCCACTGTTGTTAGACGTCAACTACTTTGACGAGCTGAGAATCGGGCTCGCCACCGGGGATCAGATTCGTACCTGGTCAAATGGCGAGGTCAAGAAGCCGGAGACGATCAACTACCGCACGCTCAAGCCCGAGAAGGACGGACTCTTCTGCGAGAAGATATTCGGCCCGACCAAGGACTGGGAGTGCTACTGCGGTAAGTACAAGCGAGTCCGGTTCAAGGGGATCATCTGCGAGCGCTGCGGCGTCGAGGTGACTCGCGCCAAGGTGCGCCGTGAGCGCATGGGCCACATCGAGCTTGCTGCTTCGGTAACCCACATTTGGTACTTCAAGGGCGTTCCGTCGAGGCTCGGATACCTGTTGGACATCCCGCCCAAGAAGCTCGAGCAGGTCATCTATTTCGCGGCATCGATCGTGACGTCGGTCGATGAGGCCAAGCGGCACCGCGAGCTCCCCAGGCTAGAAGAAGACATCAATCACGAGATCGCTCGCATCGAGGGCGACAGGGACCGCAGAAAAGAAGAGATCCTAAAGGAGACCGAAGCCCGCCTCGAGGAGATGGAGGGCCGTAAGGCGCGCTCCTCCGAGAAGACGACAGCTCGAAACCAATCCGAGCGGCAGCGTAAGGAAGTAGAGACGCGCGCGGCGCGCGATATCGACCTCGTCAGGGATACGTTCGAGCTGTTCAGGGACCTCAAGCGGCAGGAGATAGTCGAAGACGAGGTCATCTGGCGCGAGATGAAGGACCGCTACGGCGACTACTTCAAGGGCGGCATGGGCGCCGAGGCGATCAAGGACCTGTTGAGCTCCCTCGATCTCGTGGCCGAAGAAGAGTTCCTGCGCGAGCAGATCAAGTCGCAGAAGGGCCAGAAGCGTCAACGTGCGATCAAGCGCCTCAAGGTCGTCGCGCCTTTCAGCGACCCCGCGAAGAAGAACACCCCGCTGGGCATGGTGCTCGACTGCGTGCCGGTAATTCCGCCGGACCTCCGTCCGATGGTGCAGCTCGACGGTGGCCGTTTTGCGACGAGCGACCTGAACGACCTCTACCGCCGCGTGATCAACCGCAACAACCGGCTGAAGAGACTGCTGGACCTCGGCGCGCCGGAGATCATCGTCAACAACGAGAAGCGCATGCTGCAGGAAGCCGTGGACGCTCTGTTCGACAACGGCCGGCGCGGCCGTCCGGTCACCGGCCCCGGCAACCGTCCGCTCAAGTCTCTTTCGGACATGCTGAAGGGCAAGCAGGGCCGTTTCCGTCAGAACCTGCTGGGGAAGCGCGTCGACTACTCGGGCCGCTCGGTGATCGTGTCGGGCCCCAAGCTCAAGCTCCACCAATGTGGTCTCCCGAAGCAGATGGCCCTCGAGCTGTTCAAGCCTTTCGTGATGAAGCGGCTGGTGGACCTGGGACATGCCCAGAACATCAAGAGCGCCAAGCGCATGGTCGAGCGCAGCCGTCCGCATGTGTGGGATGTGCTCGAAGAGATCATCCACGAGCACCCGGTGTTGCTGAACCGGGCGCCCACTCTTCACCGACTCGGCATCCAGGCCTTCGAGCCGGTGCTCGTCGAGGGCAAGGCCATTCAGATCCATCCGTTGGTCTGTGTCGCCTTCAATGCCGACTTCGACGGCGACCAGATGGCCGTGCACGTGCCGCTCTCATCCGAGGCTCAGGCCGAGGCGCGTATCTTGATGCTGTCGGCGCACAACGTGCTCTCGCCGGCACACGGCGATCCCATCGTGGCGCCGTCGCAGGACATCATCCTGGGCACGTACTACCTCACGGTCGTGACCAAGGACGCTAAAGGCGAAGGCCGGGCGTTTTCGTCGGCGACCGAGCTTCTGCAGGCGCTCGACGCGCGCTCCGTCGATATACATGCCGTGGTCAAGGTGCGCGGCCTCAAGCGATTCGAGGACGAGTCCGAGGAGGAGTTTGCGTCGAATCCGGGCCATCTCAAGGAGACGACCGCCGGACGAGTGATCGTCAACGAGGCGTTTCCGAAAGACTTCCCTTACCAGAACCGGGTGCTAAAGAAGCGTGAGCTCGCGGCGCTTATCGACAAGTGCGCCCGCACCTACGACAAGAAGGACCTCGCCGAGGTTCTCGACGCCGTCAAGAGCGTTGGTTTCACCTACGCGACCAAGGCGGGCGTGACCATCGGGCTCGAGGACGTCACGACTCCTGCCTCCAAGCCGAAGATCCTGGCCGACCACGACAAGCTCGCAGAGAAGGTCGAGACGCAGTATCGCCGTGGAATCATGACCGAGGACGAGCGGCGTCAGGCATTGATCAAGATCTGGACAGATGCCACCGACGCGGTCAAAGAGGCGATGGAGAAGGGCTTCGGGGAGCTCAACCCGATCTATATGATGGCGAACTCCGGAGCGCGTGGGAACATCATGCAGATCCGGCAGATCGCCGGCATGCGCGGTTTGGTGGCGAACCCGCGGGGCGAGATCATCCCGCGTCCGATCAGATCGAACTTCCGTGAGGGCCTCACGGTTCTCGAGTACTTCATCTCGACGCACGGCGCCCGCAAAGGGCTCGCCGATACGGCGCTGAGAACTGCCGACTCCGGTTACCTCACACGGCGCCTGGTCGACGTTGCTCAGGAAGTGATCATCCGCGCAGAAGAGTGCGGAACCGACCGTGGACTGCGGCTCGACATCGGCGAGGAGCGAGCATTCCTCAAGCAGAAGCTGACGGGTCGCGTGCTGCTCGAAGATGCGGTGGCGAAATCCGAGGTTGTCGCGCCTGCAGGCCAAGAAGTATCTGCGGAGCTGGCAAAGCGCATCGACGAAGAGGGCGTCGAGGAAGTCGTGGTCCGTTCGGTATTGACCTGTGACGCACGGGTCGGCGTGTGCCAGAAGTGCTACGGCACGTCGCTCGCTACGGGCAAGCTGGTCGAGCTCGGAGAGGCGGTCGGGATCGTTGCCGCTCAGTCGATTGGCGAGCCGGGCACACAGCTCACGATGCGGACCTTCCACACCGGAGGAGTGGCCGGAGAGGACATCACGCACGGCCTGCCGCGTGTGGTCGAGCTCTTCGAGGCACGGACTCCGAAGGGCAAGGCCGAGATCGCAAGTGTGTCGGGTCGCATCCAGGTACAGGAGGACGAGCGCACCCGGACGATCGAGCTCATCCCGGACGACGGGAGTGACTCCATTCCCTACAAGGTGTCCCGCCACGCACGGTTGACCGTGCGCGACGGCGACGGCGTCGCCGCCGGTGACTCCCTCACCGAAGGGTCGAGGGATCCAGACGAGGTGCTCGAGATCATGGGGACCAGGGACGTTCAGATGTATCTCGTCGACGAGGTGCAGTCGGTGTACCGCTCCCAGGGAGTCCCGATTCACGACAAGCACCTCGAGCTGATCGTCCGCCAGATGCTCCGCAAGGTGCAGCTGAACGAGCCGGGTGACACCGAATTCCTCCCCGGAGAGCTCGTCGATGCGAAGCTGTTCTCTGACGCCAACGAAGCGGTGGTGGCAAACGGTGGAGAAGCCGCCAGTGCCAGACCCATCCTCATGGGGATAACCAAGGCATCTCTGGCGACCGAGTCGTGGTTGTCGGCCGCCTCCTTCCAGGAAACGACCCGGGTGCTCACCGAAGCCGCTATCAAGGGCAAGTCCGACCCGCTGCTCGGGCTCAAGGAGAACGTCATCATCGGGAAGCTCATCCCCGCCGGAACGGGGATGACCCGTTACCGCTCGACTCGAGTGGTCACAACCGGCGAGGGCGCCATGTCCGACGAGGAGGCGAGGGCGATGTTCGGCCTGCCTCCGCGGATCGAGGACGACGAGGCGGTGGAGGCGGCACGCGAGCTGCTCGGTGGCGTCGGCCTCACCGCCGTCCCGGGCCCGGACGGCGACGGCGACGGCGACGGCCAGCCGGCCCAGGAAGAGGTTTCGAGCGCAGTCGAGTAAAGGGGAACAGAGCCCCCGGGCCGGTCGGCCCCGGGGGCGGGGGGGCCCCCGGCAGGGCGACGTCTTGCCTGTTTGACCAGGTGAGGGCCGTGTTCTATCATCTGGAGTCGCGCCCCCAGGGGTGCCGGTGTGTCGCGAGAGCGGCGCCTGACTTCTACTGCAGGTCCCGAGTTCGGTGAGCTTCGGCAGGCCCGGTTGCCCCGGGAACCGCCGGGGTGTGGGTTCATCGCCAAACGCCACGGCCGCCCTCTTTTGTGGGTTGCTAAGACGTGCGAAGAACATGCGACTCCGGCTCGCTGTGGAAAACGGTCCCCCGTCTTGTGCTGCATACAGGCACGGGGCGGGTTCTTGACCCATAGAGGTGATCCGGCAGTACAGCGACCGGACGAGAAACGAACAGGTGGCCCCCGCCCATGCGGTGTGCCGAAGGAACCTAGAGGAGAACGGGAGAGAAGTGCCGACAGTTCAACAACTGGTTCGCCAGGGCAGAGAGTCCAAGCGGGAGAAGTCGAAGTCGCCCGCACTGAGAGGGTCACCCCAGCGCAGAGGCGTGTGCACTCGCGTCTACACCTTCACGCCGAAGAAGCCAAACTCGGCTCTGCGCAAGGTCGCGCGCGTTCGGCTCACCTCCGGAATCGAAGTGACTGCGTACATTCCCGGAATCGGCCACAACCTCCAGGAGCACTCGATCGTGTTGGTGCGTGGGGGCCGGGTGAAGGACTTACCGGGCGTTCGCTACAAGATCATCAGGGCTGCGCTCGACACGGCAGGGGTTCGCGACCGGATCCAGTCGCGCTCCAAGTACGGCGCCAAAAGGGGCGGCTGATGCCACGTAAAGGTCCTGCGCCGAGACGGCCCCTCAACCCGGATCCCATCTACAGCTCGATCCTGGTCACACAGGTCCAGAACCGTCTGCTTATGCGCGGGAAGCGCAGCCTTGCCGAGAACATCGTCTATGACGCACTGCGCAAGGTGGAGAACAAGACGGGCAAAGATCCGCTGCAAACCCTCAAGAAAGCCGTCGACAACATCAAACCGCTGCTCGAGGTCAAATCTCGTCGCGTTGGCGGTGCCACCTATCAGGTGCCCGTCGAAGTCCCGATGCGTCGTGGAACTACTTTAGCGATCCGCTGGTTGATAACGTTCGCACGCCGCCGCAGGGAGAGAAGCATGGCGGATCGGCTCGCCGGCGAGATACTCGACGCCTCTGGGGGCGCAGGCGCCGCCGTGAAGCGGCGTGAAGACATCCACAAGATGGCGGAGGCAAACAAGGCCTTTGCTCACTACAGATGGTGATAGACGATGGCTGAAGCTGCTGAAAACCAAAAACAACAGGGACGTCCGCAGCTGCGTGCCGTGAAGGGCGGGCGCGGTCCACTAATTCGTGAGTACCCGATCGAGCGAACCCGCAACATCGGCATCATGGCTCATATCGACGCCGGCAAGACGACCACGACCGAGCGAATCCTCTACTACACCGGCAAGACCTACAAGATCGGTGAGGTCCACGAGGGTGCCGCAGTCATGGACTGGATGGTCCAAGAGCAAGAGCGCGGGATCACAATCACATCTGCTGCGACGACTGCGCACTGGAAGGGTTACTGGATCAACATCATCGACACGCCCGGCCATGTCGACTTTACGGTCGAGGTCGAGCGAAGCCTTCGGGTGCTCGACGGCGCAGTCGCAGTATTCGACGCCGTCGCAGGAGTCGAACCTCAGTCCGAGACCGTCTGGCGCCAGGCCGACGGCTACAACGTGCCGCGCATCTGTTTTGTGAACAAGATGGATCGCACGGGTGCCGACTTCTTCCGGACGGTGTCGATGATCGAGGATCGGCTCAACGGAACCCCTGCCGTCATACAACTGCCGATTGGCAGGGAGGTCGACTATCACGGAGTGGTCGACCTCATTGCGATGGTCGCCCACTACTGGCCGTCGGACGGCATGGGCGAAGCGTGGGAGGACCGGGCGATACCCGACGACATGATGGAGCAGGCGCTCGCCTATCGTCATGACCTGATCGAGCTTCTCGCAGATCACGACGAGTCGTTGATGGAGCTGTACGTCGGGGAGGAGGATCCCGAGCCCGACCAGTTGCGCAAGATCGTCCGGAAGGCAACGATCTCCGGCGCAATCACGCCCGTCATGTGCGGCTCGGCGTTCAAGAACAAAGCCGTGCAGCCGCTGCTCGACGCCATTGGATGGTATCTGCCCAGCCCACTCGACCTGCCGCCCATGGAAGCCACGCGGCCAAGTGATGGTCAGCTGGTCGAGCGCAGAGCCAACGACCACGACCCGTTTTCCGGGTTGGCGTTCAAGATCATGAGCGACCCCTATGTGGGGCGGCTCACTTTCCTGCGAATCTATTCGGGGACCCTCCAGAGCGGTGACAGCGTCATGAACTCGACGCGTGAGCGCAAGGAGCGTATCGGGCGGATCCTCCAGATGCACGCAAATCACCGTGAGGACAAAGATGCGGTTTTTGCCGGTGACATCGTCGCGATCGTCGGGCTCAAGAACACCTTGACCGGTGACACCCTGTCTGATCCCAACGACCCGGTGCTGCTCGAGGAGATGAATTTCCCTACGCCTGTTATCGATGTGGCGATCGAACCCAAGTCCAAGGTGGATTCGGAGAAGTTGGCCGGGGCGCTGCAACGCTTGGCTGAAGAGGATCCGACCTTCATGGTCCACACCGACGAGGACACAGGTCAAACCATCATCTCCGGGATGGGCGAGCTCCACCTCGAAGTGCTGGTTGACCGTCTCATCCGCGAGTTCAAAGTTGGTGCCAACGTAGGGAAACCGCAGGTCGCCTACCGCGAGACGGTAAGGAACACCCAGGAAAAGGTCGACCTCCGCTACGTCAAGCAGACCGGCGGCAAGGGCCAGTACGCCCATACCGTCATCAAGCTGGAACCGACCGGCCCCGGTGGCGGATACGAGTTCGTGAACAAGATCAGTGGAGGCAAAGTGCCGACCGAGTACATCCCATCGGTTGACCAGGGAGTTCAAGAGGCCATGGCCTCCGGGGTCCTGGCCGGTTACCCCGTGGTCGATGTGCGGGTTACCCTGACCGATGGGGGCTATCACGAGGTCGACTCATCCGAGATGGCGTTCAAGATCGCCGGCTCGATGGTCTTCAAGGAGGCCGCCAGAAAGGCTCAGCCGGTGCTGCTCGAGCCGATCTTCGATGTCGAGGTCGTAACCCCCGAGGAATACATGGGTGATGTCATCGGAGATCTGTCGAGCAGAAGGGGCCGTATCGAGAAGATGGATCAACGAGGCTCCGATCGCATCGTCCGGGCACAGGTACCGCTTGCTGAGATGTTCGGTTACGCGACCGAGCTCCGCAGCCGTACTCAAGGGCGCGCTACCTACACCATGCAGTTCAACTCGTACCGCGAGGTTCCAAAGTCCGTGCAAGAAGAAGTTGTCGCCGCCGTCCGCGGCGAGCCGGCCGGCCGGTAGATAGATAGGAGAAGGGCAAAATGGGCAAGCCAAAGTTCGAGCGCAACAAGCCGCACGTGAACATCGGCACCATGGGGCACATTGACCATGGCAAGACCACGCTGACCGCTGCGATCACAGGGGTTCTCCACGAACGCAATCCCAACGTGGACTTCATGCCGTTCGACAAGATCGACAACGCTCCCGAAGAGAGAGAACGGGGGATCACGATCGCGATCGCTCATGTGGAGTACGAGACCGACAATCGTCACTACGCCCACGTCGACATGCCCGGACACGCCGACTACATCAAGAACATGATCACCGGCGCGGCTCAGGTGGACGGGGCGATCCTCGTGGTCTCCGCCGCCGACGGCCCTATGCCCCAGACTCGTGAGCACGTCCTCCTTGCCCGGCAGGTAAACGTTCCTTACATCGTGGTCGCTCTGAACAAGGTCGATATGGTCGATGACCCCGAGCTTCTGGACCTGGTCGAGTTGGAGGTCCGCGAGCTCCTGACCGAGTACGAGTATCCCGGCGACGATGTGCCCGTCGTGCGGGTGTCCGCCCTGAAGGCTCTGGACGGCGACGCCGAGGCGGCGGAGGGAATCGTCGAGCTCATGGCTGCGGTCGACGAGGCGGTCCCCGAGCCCGAGCGCGACACCGCGAAGCCCTTCCTCATGCCCATCGAGGATGTCTTCACTATCACCGGACGAGGCACGGTCGTAACCGGTCGTGTGGAGCAGGGTGTGCTCAAGCTGGGAGAGGAGATCGAGATCGTCGGTATCCAACCCGGCACCCGCAAGACCGTGGTCACCGGCATCGAGATGTTCCGCAAGATGCTGGACGAAGCGCAGGCCGGCGACAACGCAGGAATTCTTCTGCGAGGCATCAAGAAGGACGACGTTCAGCGCGGTCAGGTGTTGGCCAAACCAAACTCCGTGACTCCGCACACGAAGTTCCAGTCTCAGGTCTACGTCCTCTCAAAGGACGAGGGCGGGCGGCACACCCCGTTCTTCAACAACTACCGCCCACAGTTCTACTTCCGTACCACCGATGTCACCGGCTCAACCCGCCTCCCGGGTGGTACCGAGATGGTGATGCCGGGCGACAACACCGAGATGGAAGTCGAGCTAATCCAGCCGGTGGCCATGGACGAAGGTCTGCGCTTCGCCATCCGTGAGGGCGGGCGAACCGTTGGTGCGGGCCGCGTCACCAAGATCCTCGAGTAGCGAGAAAGAAGCGATATGGCGAACGGTATGAAGATCCGCATCCGGCTGAAGGCCTATGACCATGAGGTCATCGATCAATCGGCGAAGAAGATCGTCGAGACGGTCACGCGCACGGGTGCAAGCGTGAACGGTCCGATCCCGCTCCCCACGGATCGTTCCCTCTATACGGTGATCCGTTCGCCGCACAAGGACAAGGACTCTCGGGAGCACTTCGAGATGCGAACCCACAAGCGCCTGCTCGACATCGTCAACCCGACGGCAAAGACGGTCGACTCTCTGCAGCGACTGGATCTGCCTGCGGGTGTCGATATCGAGCTGAAGCTGTAGAGAGAAGAGGTTCCACGACTCCATGACGACAGTGAAGGGCATCCTCGGCCGCAAGGTGGGAATGACCCAGGTGTTCGATAACAACGGGCGGGCCGTCCCGGTCACCGTCGTGCAGGCGGGGCCCTGCCGCATCACCCAGATCAAGACTCCGGAGACGGACGGGTATGGGGCGGTGCAACTGGCCTACGGCACGGCGTCCCGGGTCAACAAGCCGATTGCGGGCCACTTCGCAAAGTCCGGCGTAGATGCGGCGCGACATCTGGTCGAGCTTCGAGTCGATGACCTCGAAGCGTTCGACCTGGGCGGCGAGATCAAGGCGGACATCTTCGAACCCGGCGACATCGTCGACGTAGTCGGGGTCACGAAGGGGAAGGGCTTCGCCGGCGGGATGAAGCGCCATAACTTCAAGGGTTTATCGGCGACTCACGGCACGCAGCGAAAGCACCGTTCCCCCGGCGCCATCGGCGCCTGTGCAACTCCGGCAAGAGTGTTCAAGGGCACGCGTATGGCCGGTCATCTGGGACACAGACGGGTGACCACCCTCAATCTGAAGGTGATTACCGCCGATGCAGAACGCCACCTCTTGTTGCTCAGGGGCGCGGTCCCCGGTCCCAAGGGGGCGTTGATCATGGTCCGTTCGGCAGTCCGCATCAGACAGCGCGGAACGCAGAGGCAGGCAAGCTGATGCCGTCTTCTGCAGCACGACTCGACGGCACCGGGAAGAACCTCGGCCACCTGGAGCTGCCCGATCGGCTATTCGGCGGCCCGGTCAACGCCGACGTCATGCATCAGGTTGCGACGGCGCAGCTCGCCGCAGCTCGCTCTGGGACGGCGTCCACCAAGACGCGCTCCGAGGTTCGCGGTGGTGGTCAGAAGCCGTGGCGCCAGAAGGGCACCGGACGCGCCCGGCATGGGTCCATCCGCAGCCCTATCTGGGTCGGCGGGGGAGTCGTCTTCGGGCCCAAGCCGCGCGACTACACACTCCGGGTACCCAAGAAGATGCGGCGCGCCGCGCTTCGATCCGCGCTTGCCTCCAAAGCGTCGGAAGGGCGCGTTGTGGTGCTCGAGAGCTTCACCGACGCCAAGACCCGGGCGGCAGCAGCCCTTTTGCGTCAGGCTGAGATCACCGGCCGGATACTCGTGGTCTTGGGCCCGGCGGACGATGTCTCGGCAACCGTCGACCGGGCCTTCCGTAACCTCGAGGGCTCGGCTTTTTCGCTCTACGGATCGCTGGCGACCTACGACGTGCTCGTTGCCGATGCCGTAATTTTCACTCGAGCTGCGTTGGACGCGTACACCAGCTCGGACTCGGTCCAGCAGGAGGAGGCCGCATCGACATGAGCGAATCAACCAAGAGCGATCCCCGCGATGTGGTCCTGGCTCCGGTGGTGAGCGAGAAGTCTTACGAGCTGTTGGATCAGAACGCCTACACGTTCAGAGTGCATCCTCGAGCCAACAAGACCGAGATCAGGCAGGCGGTCGAAGCCATCTGGGACGTGAAGGTGCTCAATGTGAACACGTTGAACCGAAAGGGCAAAGTCAAGCGCTTCAGACTGAAGACGGGACGACGGCCGGACTCGAAGAGGGCGATTGTCAAGCTCGCCGAGGGTGACCGCATCGACCTGTTCGAGAACCAGGGCTGAGGGGCCCGAGGAGACACGGCATGCCGATACGTAAATCCAAACCGACTTCACCGGGGCGCCGATTCCAATCGCACTCGGACTTTTCCGAGCTCACGCGCGCTCAACCAGAGAAGAATCTCGTGCAGCCCAAACCGAAGAAGGCAGGGCGCAACAGCTACGGTCGTATCACCACCCGCCATCAGGGCGGCGGTAACAAGGTCAAGTACCGTCAGGTGGACTTTCGCCGGAACAAGGACGGTGTGCCGGCGAAGGTGGCCCACATCGAATACGACCCGAACCGGAACGCCCGCCTGGCGCTGCTCCACTACCTCGATGGTGAAAAGCGATACATCCTGCTGCCGAACCGGGTGCGGGTTGGCGACCTGCTCGAGTCTGGTCCGGGGGCGGATATTCGTCCCGGGAACGCTCTCGCCCTGCGCAACATCCCAGTGGGAACGGTTGTGCACAATATCGAGCTCAAGCCGGGAGCAGGCGGCCGGATGGCGCGTTCGGCGGGTGCGTCGGTGCAGCTCGTTGCCAAGGAAGGCCGGCAGGCGACTTTGCGTCTCCCCTCGGGTGAAGTGCGAATGGTCGCCTCCGAGTGCCGAGCGACGGTCGGTTCGGTGGGCAACGCCGAAGCCGAGCTCATCTCGGTCGGAAAGGCCGGGCGTAACCGATGGAAGAACAAGCGCCCATCGGTCAGAGGAGTTGTCATGAACCCGGTCGACCACCCTCTCGGTGGTGGAGAAGGAAAGTCATCGGGAGGACGCCATCCCGTCAGCCCCTGGGGGAAGCCCGAGGGCCGTACACGGAAGAAGAAGTCGTCGGACGCTCTCATCGTGCGCCGGCGCGGAAAGAAGAGGGGACGCTAAGTGCCTCGAAGCACGAAGAAGGGACCTTTTGTCGACGACCACCTCTATCTCAAGGTGGCGGCGATGAACAGCAAGAACGAAAGGCGCGTCATCAAGACCTGGTCGCGGCGCTCTACTGTGATCCCCGAGATGGTTGGCCACACGATAGCGGTGCATGACGGGCGCAAGCACGTCCCGGTCTACATCACCGAATCGATGGTCGGCCACAAGCTGGGGGAGTTCGCCTCCACCCGTGCCTTCCGCACCCACGGCGGCGCGACCGAACGCTCCACGAGGGTGAGATAGATGGCCACTAGAGCCGCCCCCGCCGCCGAAGAGGCGTTGGCCAAGTCCAGCTTCACCCGGATCTCACCCACCAAGGTCCGGCAGGTCGTCGATCTCGTTCGAGGCCATCACGTCGAGGACGCCCGGCGCATCCTCAAGTTCACCCAGCGGGGCGCGTGCGCGCCGGTGGCAAAGGTCCTCGACTCGGCGATCGCCAATGCCGAGCACAACCGCGGGCTCGACCGTGACGAGCTGGTTGTGGTGCGTGCCTGGGTCGACGAGGGCCCGACGCTCAGGCGCTTCAGGCCACGTGCCCTCGGACGGGCTACCCGTGTCCGCAAGCGGACCTGCCATGTCTCCATCGTCGTCGGCAGGATCGAGCCACCCCTTTCGACTGAGCTTCCCGAGCAGGCCGAAACGCGCCGGCAGAGAAGGGGAGTGGCGGGAACCGGCTCGGCGGAGACCCAATCGTCACGAGAAGGGCGCAAAACCGCGCCTGAAAGCCAAGGAGATCGCTAGTGGGTCAAAAAGTCCACCCCTACGGGCTGCGGCTCGGGATCCACACCGACTGGAAGTCGCGCTGGTATTCGGAGAAGCAGTACGGCGACTACCTCGAGGCCGACCTTCGCATCCGTCAATACCTCTCCGAGCAGCTGCCGCATGCTGGTATCAGCCGGGTTGACATCGAGCGTACGCGTGAGCGCGTCCGCATCGACGTCCACACGGCGCGCCCGGGAATCGTGATCGGTAGGAGGGGGTCGGAGGCAGAGCGCCTGCGATCGCACCTCGAGTACATGGAGTCGCGCATATACGGCAAGCCAACCGACGTGCGTCTGAACATCATCGAGGTGAAGCAGCCGGAGCTCGATGCCCAGCTGATAGCGCAGGGAGTTTCGGAACAGCTCGTAAGCCGAGTCTCCTTCCGCCGCGCTATGAAGAAGGCGGTGGGCACCGCGATGCGTAACGGGGCCAAGGGCGTGCGGGTGCAGTGTGGCGGACGTCTGGGTGGCGCCGAGATGAGCCGCACGGAGTGGTACATCGAAGGTCAGATGCCGCTCCATACCCTCAGGGCGGATGTCGACTACGGGTTGGCCGAGGCTCGGACAACATTCGGGCGCATCGGAGTCAAAGTGTGGATTTACAAAGGGCCGTTCCAGGACATCTACGCCTCGGCGCGCGACGTCGCAAGACTGCGCCGCGAGGCTGCTCTCGCTGCCGGTGAAACCGTGGGACGCGGTGCGGAAGAGCGCCGTGCCGGCAACGGGCGGCCTCCGACGCAGCGGACCGGCGCAGCGGGACGTCCCGCGTCCGGCCGGGCCGGAGCTCAGCCCAAGAGTGAAGGTGGGGGCAGTGCTGCAACCTAAGAGAGTCAAACATCGTAAACAACAGCGTGGCCGCATGCGAGGGCAGGCCAAGGGTGGCACCCAGGTGGGCTTTGGCGATTTCGGGCTAATGGCGCTTGAACCGGGATGGGTGACCAACCGCCAGATAGAAGCAGCCCGTATCGCCATGACCCGCCACATCCGCCGAGGCGGAAAGGTTTGGATCAACGTCTTTCCCGATAAGCCGGTCACCAAGAAACCGGCCGAGACCCGACAGGGTTCCGGTAAAGGCAACCCCGAGCACTGGGTCGCCGTTGTGAAACCGGGGCGAGTCATGTTCGAGATCGCAGGCATTCCCGAACCCTTGGCGAAGGAGGCCATCCGGTTGGCCGCCCACAAGCTGCCCATCAAATGCCGGTTCGTGGCTCGGGAACAGCCACTGGAGGTGCAGTAAGCCGTGGCAAGAGCGTCCGAGCTGAGGGATCAGAGCTTTGAGGAGATCGAGCAGAGACTTGCAGAGACCAAAGAGGAGCTTTTCAACTTGCGTTTTCAGAATGCAACCGGACAACTTGACAACTACAGGCAGTTGCGTGCTCTGCGCAAGGACATCGCCCGCATGAAGACGATTCTCCGTGCGATCGAGTTGAGCAGAGGGAGCGCCACATGAGCCTGCAGGAATCTTCCACCACGAGGGGTGATCGCAAGGTTCGGGTTGCACGCGTTGTCTCCGATCGGATGGACAAGACGATCGTGGTCGAGATCCAGGACGCCGCCGCCCACGCGACCTACGGCAAGATCGTGCGGCGCAAGCAGCGCTTGAAGGCGCACGACGAAGACAACCAGGCGTCGGTCGGCGACACCGTGAGGATCATGGAAACTCGTCCTCTGTCACGTACCAAACGCTGGCGTGTAACCGAGATTGTGGAAAAGGCAGAGTGATACAGCAAGAAACGCGCTGCCGCGTTGCAGACAACACGGGAGCCCGGGAGGTTCTCGTCATAAAGGTACTCGGGGGTTCCCGGCGGCGCTACGCCGGTGTCGGGGATGTCGTGGTGTGTGCCGTAAAAGATGCCTTGCCCGGCGGTGCGGTGAGGAGATCCGATGTGGTCAAGGCCGTCGTGGTTAGAACTGCGAAGGAGCGCCGGAGAGGCGACGGCTCCTATATCAAGTTCGACGAGAACGCCGTTGTGATCGTGGACGGGCAGATGCAGCCGCGTGGAACGAGGATCTTCGGGCCCGTTGCACGTGAGCTCCGGGACAAGCGTTTCATGAAAATCATCTCACTGGCCCCGGAGGTGCTCTAGAGGTGTCCGTCAAGATCAAGAAGGGTGACCGGGTTGCGGTTATCGCCGGTAAAGACCTCGGCGCCGAAGGACAGGTGCTGCAGGTCATTCCCGCCAAGGGCCGCGTGCTGGTGGAGGGCATCAACCAGGTGACCCGCCACGAGAAGATCCGCATGGGGCGGCGGGGCAACCAGGAAGGCGGTATCAGCCACAGGGAGGCCGCCGTAGATATCTCCAACGTCGCCCTTGTGTGCCCGAACGACGGCCCGACCCGGGTTGGGTTTCGGATCGAAGAGGCAACCGGGGCCAAGGTGCGGGTGTGCAAGAAGTGCGGAACGGAGCTGTAGCCATGGCCGATACGCAGACCGAAACCTACACGCCGAGACTCAAGGAGAGCTTCAACAATGTGCTGCGTGAGCAGCTCAAAGGGGAGCTCAACCTGAGCAACATCATGGAGGTCCCCAGACCCCTGAAGGTGGTTGTGAACATGGGGGTGGGTGAGGCGTCCAAGGACGCAAGGCTCCTCGAAGGGGCGGTGCGTGATCTGACCACCATTGCCGGACAGAAGCCGGCGATCCGGCGCGCCCGGAAGTCAATCGCCACCTTCAAGATTCGCCAGGGCATGCCGATCGGCACGAGCGTGACCATCCGGGGGGATCGGATGTGGGATTTCCTCGACCGGCTGGTGTCGGTAGTGCTTCCCCGCACCAGGGACTTCCGGGGCTTGAATCCAGCGTCTTTTGACGGACACGGAAACTACTCCATGGGCTTGACCGAGCAGCTGGTGTTTCCCGAGATCGACTACGACGA